>NZ_JBBKBF010000046.1:0-31899 GCF_037892625.1 Phocaeicola sp. ICN-14070
TGAAAAAATCGAGAGCATCCGTCAGGACTGGAAGAAGCCCTGGTTTACCGAAGGCACGCTGCCATGGCCCCGTAACCTTTCGGGACGCGAATACAACGGCATGAATGCCTTCATGCTGCTGATGCACTGTGAGAAAGAGGGTTACAAGATTCCGCGCTTCTGCACGTTCGACTGCGTGCAACGGCTCAACAAGCCCGGCAAGGACGGTCAGGAACTGCCACGGGTTTCCGTCTTGCGCGGAGAAAAATCGTTTCCGGTCATGCTGACCACCTTCACCTGCATTCACAAGGAGACGAAGGAAAAAATCAAGTATGACGACTACAAGAAACTGTCCGAAAATGAGAAGAAGGAATACAATGTCTATCCGAAGATGCAGGTGTTCCGCGTCTTCAACGTGGCACAGACCAACCTGCAGGAAGCAAGGCCGGAGTTGTGGCAAAAACTCGAAACGGAATATATGCAGCCGAAGCAGGAAACGGGAGAACAGTTCAGCTTTGCCCCGGTCGATGCGATGATTAAGGATAACCTTTGGATATGTCCAATCAGGCCGCAGTACCAGGACAGTGCCTACTATTCCATTTCGAAGAATGAAATCGTCATACCGGAAAAGCGTCAGTTCGAAACCGGAGAGGCATTCTACGGAACGCTGTTCCATGAGATGACACATTCGACCGGTGCGGAAGGCGTACTCGACCGGATAAAGCCGACTTCTTTCGGTTCGGAGGAATACGCCCGCGAGGAACTGGTGGCCGAACTGGGAAGTGCCTTGACAGCCCAACGTTACGGAATGGTCAAACATATCAAGGAAGACAGCTGTGCCTACCTGAAAAGCTGGCTTGACGCGCTGAAGGAATCACCGCAGTTCATCAAGACGACACTGCTGGATGTGAAAAAGGCTACCTCACTGATTACGCAAAAAGTGGACAAGATTGCGCAGGAACTGGAACAACAGGTCGGTGAAGAACAGAAAACCGCACCGAAAGAGAAGATGTTCTACTCTTCCGTGGCCTATCTCCAGTCCGGCTATGATACGGCACGGCTAGATGCCTTCAGGAACAAAGGGGATTATGAGGGGCTGCTGACGCTTGCCAAGGAGTATTACGACGGCAACGGCATGGATGAGAAAGATACCTATGCATCGCCTCTCCAGAACCGGGGTGACGACCTGCTGATTGAGGACAAGGACTTTGCTGTAGTGTATAACGGAAGTGTGGGCGGAACCTATGAGGTGATGCTGAAATGTTCGGAACAGGAAGTACGGAACCACATCACGCGCTACGGCATTGACCGTGCCAGCAACGACGTCAGGGAGGTGGCCAAGGATATGACAGCCGAACGGTTTGCAGCCATGGCACAGCAGAAGATTCCTGCATTCGAGATGCCAAACGGAGAGATGCTGTATCTCGAATACAACAGGGAATCCGACAGCCTCGATGTCGGACATGTCACCAATGCGGGACTGGCTGCCCGGCACACGTTCCCTTATGACCACAACGAGACACTGGATGCCAACCTCCAGAACGTGAACGAGAAGCTGAACGAAATGGAGGAATACCAGGAGAAAGAGCAGGAAGTGGAGTATCAGGGCGGAATGCGCCGGTAGAAACAAAAATGGACAAGCGGAGTCAGCCGGCTCCGCTTGTTTGTATCTTGCCGGTCCAGAAGCCGGTCTATCATGACCGGCAGCTCCTCCAGTTTGCAATATCGGTTACTGCCGCCGGTGTAGTCTTTGGCATGTGAAGCTGTGCGTATCAGAAAGCTGTCCAGCTCGATTTTCACGCCTCTGCCCGTTCGGGAGAATGTGGATGAATGACTGATATATACAAACCTGCCGTTACGTTCGATGAAACAGGAGGTATCATAATGACCTTTCAAACTGGAAACCACTTTAGCCCCGGAAGCGGTTGCGTACCTGGTGAGTTCATGGATAAGAGCCGTCTGAAACCGGCGGTATTCCTGGGAAACGGAGCAGCCAGCATCCGCAAGGGTCGCAGCCTGCCACCTGGTGTAAAATTTCTGTGTCATATTCTCTGCTGTTTTAATTGTGTAAATAGCTTTCCCAATTCTCATGGTCAATGGTCAACTGATTCATTTCCCAGTCGTATTCCACTTCCGGCATATTGGAATAGGGAAAATAGACGGTGTAACCTATCTGTCCGTAGGAGCAATGCAGCGGCGTGACGCATATTTCCTGAACGAAATACGACTTTGGCGTACAGTATTTCCGCCAGTTGAAACGACCCGCAACGATATTGCAGCAAAGCATCTTTAGTGTCATGATGTCTTTCCAGTTTTGATAATCTTTTGTCTTAACTTTTCTCATCTGTCAATGTGCTATGTTATAATAAATTTCGGGTTCACTTGACACGTTGTAAATCCAACTGCCGCAACGTACCAGCAGGGCATTCTTGCCGTAATAAAGCTTTTTCATTCCGAATATGCTTCCCGTGCGGTGGAAGTTCGGAAAACGGCTGATGTCTATTCTTTGCGCATCTCGCTTATAGAGTGTCTTGGTTTTCATTGGAGGGTGGTTTTTAATGTTTCATACAAGGTCTTTATCATAGCTTCGGCATCCTCCATATCGCTGACAATGTCCTTGATATGGTAAGGCGCACCGTTTCTGCCGTGGCCGTCCGTACCTATCCACAGATAGGCTTCATAGTCAGGGTCAAAGCCCTCGTAATAATCCTCTATTTCGCTGATAAGGCTGCCGGTATCGTTGTCTTTCATGCCGACCGTGAAAAAGAAATCCTGCCCCATCTTCGTATAACGCTGAAACTCAAACTCCACCCGTTTTTTCTTTTGGATGTCAGTCTTCACTTCCCAGCCCAAACTGGCGGCTACTGCGGTAATTTGTTGAATTGCTGTCATATCGGTAAATTTTTATTTCCCTCTTCTTGAAGCCTTCCGACTTCGCCCAAGGGATTGTTTCATGTGCGGTCCAAACGGTGGAAACAAGAACTATGGGCAAGCAGCCGGGAATGAAATTTTATGAAATGCCGTAATCTTTGATTGCGGAAAGTTTTGTCAAATTTCCTTTCAGGAAGCGGCAGCGGTGCTTGACCGATGTTCATCCGCCGTACCTTTGCACCCGAAACAATCCTCATGGCGTGGTCGGTCTGCAGAAATGGATAATTTCCTTAGAACCGGAAGAAATACGAATAGAAAAGGAAGGCAAGCGGTAGAGCGTGTAAGTATAAAAGGAACAGGCTGCCCGACAAGGAATCCACCCGCCGGTGAGACGGGTGGACAATCAAAAGCTGCGAATACGTCAATAATGGTAATCTACCACACCTCCGACATAGAACGTCGTTCCGGGTTCGAGTCCGCAGACAAACTTCACAAAGGAAAGGGATGTCTCGGCATAGGTGTTGGTGCAATCATCATTCAGATAGAAATGATAATCGGTGTCCAACGGATTTGTCAAAGCCTTTTCAATGGCATAGACCGGTCCCCATTCCAGCATGTTCTCGATGGTAATGGCTTCCGCTTTCTTGCGTACATTGGCAACAAATTCGGCTTTCCACTGCTCCACACCGCCTTTATAGAGGATGGTATCTTCGGATGTCTGCTCAAACATTTCTTTGGGCAGTAAGTATGTCACCAGATTAGATATTGCCTCCTTGCGCTCTTCTTCGCCCATATTTGCGCAATAGTCATAAAAACTGAAATCTCCGCCAATGAACGTTTCTTCGGTGATGTAATTTTCCTTGCTGATAGGCTTGGTTGAAATCTGAAAAATACTGCTGTGCATAACGATAAATTTTAATGTTAAACTTTTTTCTTCCCTCTGATAGAGCCTTTCGGCCTCCTTTTCGGGATAGATTTTACATGCGGTTCCAACAGCAAGGACAGGACGGTAAAAGGCAAGTAAACGGTCAGGAATTTAGCGGAATACCCAAATCTGTGATTTGCGGAAGGTTGCCGTTCAATTCTTGAACAGCTTAGCACACAGCGGTACTTGACGACCGGACAGACGCTGTACCTTTGCATGGGAAAATCACACCGACAAGGAGCACCGGAGCGAGAAACGTGGAAAACGCAGCGTAGCCGATAAAAGGGAAAGAAAACAGAAAGTAAAAAAGGAAGTCTTTCTAAAAGCTGTCTGGAAAAATAGGTATAAAGGGGCTTACTGGCATAAAACAGCATTTCTCGGGTTGTACTCATATTCATACATGTAGTCAACCTGCTTTTAACTGAAAAACCCCGTAGCCGGCATTGAACATGGTTCAGTACCAGCCATGGGGTTTCAATAGGATTGTATCCTATAAGCATTTTCAATTCACTACCGTAAATTCATTGATATAGCAATAGGCATCCGAATTTTCCTTTTCCCATTCCTCACCCAGCGTTTCGGCATCCTCCATGGACTGGATGGGTTTGCCTGCTATCTCTCCAAGCCAGTCGAACAGGGTCTTTGTGTCTTGAAAGTACTCGAAATAATACTTGTCATCAGCGGTACACAAGTCAACGAGGTATCTGTCGGGAAAATATGTTCCTTCGCTGTCGTTGGTCTGATAGAAAACACATCCCGGCTCTTCTGCCTGATAATAATAATGGAGTGACGGGAATTTCTCACAAACAAGGTCAAAGACTTCGTTGCAAGGTGACCATGCCGTTTCCGTTGTAAACTGAAGATTGTCTCCGTTCATTTCAAGATTGCTCCAGTCACCACGGCAGTAGGTCTTGTTCCAATCACCGCCCAATCCATCTACAAGGCATCCCAACCATGAGATTCCGAAGCCATTTTCAACGGACGGTTCTTTCCGTTCCTGCAATCCTTTCATCAACTCATAGAGGCTTTTGACTTCTTTTACGTTGCCCTCTATAACATACGCTGTGCTGCACCAATTTGGCATAATTCTAAGATTTAATTGTTGTTAGACACTGTTTTATATTTCCCTTTTCTTGAAGTCTTACCGACTTCTTTTCGGGATGGATTTTACATGCGATTCCAACAGCAGGCAGGGATAGGAAAAGCAAGTAAACGGGCTGGAATTTAACGGAATACCCAAATCTTTGATTTGCGGAAGGCTGCCGTTTCAATTCAAGCATCCGTTAGCATGGCGGTACTTGATAACTGAGCGGCTGCTGTACCTTTGCATGGGAAAATCTCACCGGCAAGGAGTCTTGAAGATGAAATAAAGGAACGGCACGAAAGAGCTATAGAAAAGAAAAAGAATGATATATCGTGTTACAAGTGAAGAAATTACGACGTAATTTATTTTAGTAGAAATAAAATTCGCTATATTTGCCGGATATTGTATAACATAAAACAGGAAACAATGGAAAAGACAGTTGCACAAATCAGTGAGTTATTCGCTCAATTCTCCAAAGATGCCGGTCTCCAGATAGAGAAAGGAAACAAGACAGCAGGCACCCGTGCCCGTAAGGCATCGCTTGAACTTGAAAAGCTTCTCAAGCAATTCAGAAAGGAATCGCTGGAAGCATCTTCAAAATAAATTCAGTTTTGTGACGTAAGCCGTATCTGAATAGAGCCTCTTTGTTCTTGCGGGGAGGCTTTATTGATTATTTTCCCAATAAGCCCTGGAGAAAAAATGATATGCTAAACCAGATGTTTCCTTGCATCTATATTACACCCCCCTTGAAGACGGGCAACAAGTAAGGCGGGTAGTATCGAATTTGTCAACTCGTGCGGAAATTCGCTTTCCTTGCTGTCCGTATTAGAGATACATCTGTCCTAAATATAAAAGAGTGCTCGATTGAACACTCTTTTAATGATTGAACTTCGACATCAGTTATTCCGATGTCTCTGTCACTTCTGAAATATACAGTTCAACTTTCGTATGCCGATTGGCTTCTGCAGGCGTATGGTCCGAAATTCCACCCCGGTAAATCTGAGCTATCCGATGGATCGGAATGCCACGGCGTTCCAGTTCCGAGACGATAAAGCCGGCTCTTGACACACTCAAGGATTGGTTGATGTCGGATGTGCCGGTCATGCTGTCAGCAGCTCCGGTCACTCTTACAGACAAATTGTATTTCTTTGCTACACGAGCCAGTTCGTCCAGATTGAGAGCTTGGGACGCATCTGTCAGTCGTGCGGAATTGAGCGCAAAAAAGAAATAGATGGGTGCTCCGATACACTTGCCCCCGGTATAAGCACAAAGTGTGGAATCCATTGCAAAGTCATTCCGGTTTCCTGTAGATGTGCTTTGTAGAATCTGATTTCCACTTCCGGATAGGATGGCTGCAGAATTAAGAGGTGACGTACCGTCCCAATATCTGTGCTTCAGCCTTGCACGCAACGAGTTCAGTCCGCTGTAATTGTTCACAGGGAATTTAGCTCCGTCCACGTCGTCCTCGAAAAGATGACTGTATTTATCAAGCAGTCCTTCGATTTCCAGAATTTTCTCCAACTCGGCAAGTGTCCGTCTGTCCCAGTCATGTCGTCCTGCATAACGTCTGTTCTCCTCTGTCAGGTAGTTGGCATAGTCAGCCAACTGCTCGTTGCGACGGATATAAGGCATCACATCCACGACCCGTTTCCAACCCACTTTGCCAAGGTGGAATGTGAATCCAGCAGTCAATGAAAGCATGTGATCGCCCAGACGGTTCGCTCTTCCATACCCGTCGAAGTCCTGAAAGGTGGTCGTATTGGACAACTCCAAAACTGCACTCACTCTTTTTGAAATGCGGTATTGCCCCTGCACACCATAAGAAATTGCAAACGGATTATGCCCGTTGGCAGCATGATGCAGCAGGCCGGCACCAACAAAAGGTACAAGCCCCCAACGTACTTGTTCCTGCCGGGCATATCTGTGACCAAGGACATTCCACAACAAGTCTGCATGGATGTGATGATACTTTTGAGTGGACAATGCTCCGTCCTTGAATTGCAATCCGCTGTAGTTTATCCTTGCACCTACCGAAGGTGTAAACCACTTGCCGGCAGCAAAACTGTAGGACGGTTTCAATCTTCCGAAAATGTCTTCGCAACCAAGTGGTGTACCGAGGAAAGCGGTTGCTCCACCTGCGATGCTGACAAACCAGTTGCCGCTCCGCGACATCGGAAGTACGACTCCGTCAAGATAGACAGGACGGAGTGGTTGAAGCAGCTCCATGGATTCGTACCGGACAGCGTATTGTACAGTGTCTTTCCGTATGAGTTGTACACCAGCATGCAATTGCAACGAGCAGAGCAAGGTGAAGATGAAAATAAGATGTTTCGTCATATTCCAATAATTTAATTCATTATACATTTGATTGATTTCAGATCGGTGCCACTTAGCGTTTGGGTTTCTTGCCGATGGCAGGACGCATCATGCGGCTCGCCATTCTCATACAGCGCAGAGCCCAGGCACGGTTATCCTCGTCTTCGTCACGACCCCATCTGAGGTCACTTCCGCCACCGCCGCCACCATGTGATTCGGCAAACGTAGTGGCATCGTCCACCATACCGAGAAACAGCATCGTTGCACAGTGCATGACCTCCGTGCCACGTTCGGCAATGGATTGCATCAGTGAACCGTCCAACAGTTGCCGTTCCGATTCACCCATCTGTACCGATGCGCTGCGGTATTCACTGACCATGTTCTCCAGAAGAACATCTTTGAGCAGGGTGTCCACCTTGGAGTGAACATCCTGTGAATAATGGTAGGCTTCCTCTTTGAGCGTTTCTGTACGCTCTGCAATGGCATCCATATTCTCCTTCAGACTGATGAGTTGTCGGTCAGCTGTCTGCAATTTCTCCTGTTTATCTGCCAGTTGTCTGGAAATGCCCTGCAGCTCTTTCTCCAGCATCTTTATTTGGGAAGCCAATTCTGCCGCATTGCCCTTGTTCTCCTTCAAGTCGAGCTCGGCTGCCGATAACAGGGATTCCTTTTCTGCTTTCTGCACCTCCAGGTTAGCGACCATGGTTGTAAGTCCCTTTACCCGGCGTTCTGCCAGGCAGATGTCCGTTTGGAGTTCTCCCAGCACCTGTTGATGGCGTTTGATATTCTCCTCAATCGACGTACACTCTTCGGACAGCATGCGGCGATATTCCTCGGTACTCCTGTGCCGGGCACCTGTCTCGGATATGCTTGTTCCCCTCGACATGCCCCACTTGGTATTGACCTCCGAGAAAAAGTCCGAATGGAGCTGTTTCATTCGCGCACTGTATTCAAACTTGTCCTTTCCGGCAAATATCTCCTTGTACGCAAAGCGGCCGTCCTTGATTGGCAGAAGCGTGCAATGTACATGGGGATTGATTTCGTCCAGATGTACAATGAAGGCAGCGATATTCTGTTCACCGTATCTGCCACTTACAAATGAATAGACATCCTTTGCCCAGCGTTCAATGTCAGCCTTCCGCTGGATATGGCTATTGTCCGCATCTTTTTCGTAATCCACCTTCTGACTGCCAAAGGCAAGTTCCTGCATGCGCTCTCTGGATCCGCCGAAAATGATGTTCACCACCGTACGGTATTTCGGTTCGGGCAATCCCTCATTGGGATCTTTGATTCCGCGGAATCTCAATATGTCCGCCATCCGTTCCGGAATATTGCGGCTCGTGTCAACGGGACGTATTTTCCCGCCGGGCACGACTTCAAAATTCAAGTGTTTGCGTGTGGGGTCGTAGTTGCCTTTGGTCATGGCATATTTTTCCGCCCGTTCGCTGCGGTCGCGCAGATGCTCGTTGCTCTGGGCGGCAGTAATGCCTTTTGATACCTGCACATCCAGCACCTGTTTGGGATTCATCATATTGTTTTTGGTTTATCTGAACAGTCCTTCGTGTCCCAGCTTGCTGCTTGTACGGACACCCTCCCTGTGACGTCAGTCATCAGGGGTATTAGGCTCCCCCGTCCCTTAGTTCGTGGCAGACGGGCAAGCCCGGATGCCTCCTATAACCGGCAGCACTCCAGAACGGGAAAGGAAACGGATTGTTCGCAGTTATACATTCGGTTTCTAATCTCCGGTCTGGTACGACTTCTCCTGAGCCTTTGCCGCAAGCGCAAGAAAAGGCTTTATAAGGGCTTTTAAGCCTTCTATGCGGTCTTCCTCATGCCCGACATCATTTGCCCTGCTTTCGTCAAAGAGAAGTCCTGAAAGTTCGTTGGCAGTAGCGAGCAGCCCAGACCAGTCACCGTAGAGTTCGAGATGGAAGTAGTCCATGGCTCCTGAAACATCATCGAATCTCGACTTCCGCAGAGCACGTTGCAGGGCGGCCAGTGCGATGCACTCCTGAGCAGCCTGGCTGATTTCCACCGCCCGGCTGTTACCTCCGGTTGCCGAACCTATATGGGTGACACTGTCCGGACACGAAAGGTTGTCCTGCATGGCAGTCCCGTCCATGGCCTGGCGGATGAGCTGTCCACATCGAATGCCGGTTTCATCCGTATCGGTTTTGCCAGTTATCCAATCGGACAATACCTCATGCATTAGGTCGGCAAACTCCGGCACCTGCTGTCCGGAACAAGACTCCACGGAACTGCCGTTCTGTACGTTCATGGTAATGATGACGCTTTTGGAAAGACGGATACGGCTCAGCAGGCCGAACCCCTCCAGTGCATCGAGGAAAGAACGGACGGTAGCCCTGTGCCAATGCCATTCCACTGAAAGGTCTGAAACCGTCACATGACACTGGTTGGGATGGAGTTCAAACTCCTGATTTCTTAAAAAGGGGGAAACAAAACCGGCCAGAGCCTTGTCCAGCAAATCACAATAGGCTTCTGTTTTCGTTTTCCGTTCACCCACTTTCTCCTTGAGGTAGTCAAACACCTCTCTGTCTGCCAGTATCGGGACAGTTATTCTTTGTCTGGTTTTCATTTTCAATCTGTTTTTGAATGGTTATTATTGCGCGGATATATCAGTGTTGCCGCTGTCCGCATCCTGCGGCAACCTTGCGTGATGATAATCATGATAGCTTTCGGCCAGCAGTGCTGGATGTTGCATCCATCCGGTAATCCGGTCTAAATCCCCGGATTCGGTCATTACCCGATCGGAGGGATAGAACAGGGCAGCCAAAAGAAGAAAGGCGACGGTAACTGCCAGTGTGTACAGATGCGGTACAAAGCCGATGACCAGTACAGTCGTTGCCAGAGCAACAAACGAGGATGTCCTGCCGGGCAAACGTCTCAGCCAACGGTCCGTCCGCCTGAACGAATAGATAGCGGCACAGACTGCGGTCGATAACAGGATACCGAACTCGCCGACATGTCCGCAGGCATAGACATAGTGAAAAAGCAAAAGCAGGATCAAAAGGATCTGCACATAGAGCCTACGGGCCTTTTCACGGTATACCATGGCGTTATAGAACCTTGCCATAAAAGTGCGGTTCCTCTTGTACAATGCCATGGGCACTGCAAACAGTATGGCACAGAAAATGAGTTGTAAGATGTTCCAAATCATAAGTAATAGGGTTTTTCGCGTGCTTGAATGGGCAGTATCACCAGCTCCAGACGGACAATGTTGTGGGAAGCCAGCAGGATGATGGCCTCGGCATCCCGTGGTGAGAGATACATCGCAGCCTTCTTGATGCGCTGCCTGAACACATGCTCCTGCTTGCGGTAGGTGGCCAATGCCTTGTCCAGTGCATACTCCGGGATTGTCCAGGTCATGCCCTTGGTGTACGGGCCTTTGTCCTTGTAAGCCCGCAGTACCAATGTCCGGGAAACGATGTAGTCAATATGGCCGTTCCTTGGCAGTGCGTACTCCTTATAGGTATTGTCATCAACGACCTCTATCCATGTACGATACTCCCTTATCCAATAGACCATCTGTCGATATAACGTATTCCTCATGAGGCTATGGTCATAGGAAATTCAGCAGGACATCTTCCTTGTCCTTCTTGTATTTGAACACACCTCCCTTGGAATGTAGATCCAGGTCAAGACACAATTCGCCATACATCTGCTCCAGCGAATCATAGATGGTGACAAGGATGGTGTCAACCTTGCCATCTGCACCGGTCTGGCAGTTCATCTTGAACATCTGGCCGAAAGCAGGATTGGAATATGCACAGGTACTGTGACCGAGCTTGACCGTATGCGATGGAATATGGTGGTAGAGCGTTATCAGCTCCATGTCGTCCTCAAACATATCCATGACCTCTTCCAGGTCATAGGAATCTCGCAATGGAAAGGTCAGCAGAGCATAGTCGCCGTAGAACTGCGGCTCTTCCATGATGGTCACATCCAGCAGCTGTGGCAGCTGAAGCGGGACGAACGTCATAAAGTCGTCAAAAAAATGTCGTAACATATTCATGGTATTGTTATAGCGTGTGTATGAAAATTTCCATCAGCATTCCGGGAAGTTCAGACAGGCGTGTGCCTTCCGATTGCAGAATCCGGCTCAGGCTTTTGAATACCGCAGGGGTCTGGGCCGCCATCCTGTCAAGCTGTTTCCGCTCATCCCCGGAAAGCAACGCCATGGAAAAAGCATCCAGTGAAGAATAGGACTGCACGAGCATCCATATATAGGCATGTGCCTGTACGGGTGTCTTGACCCTCTTGTTGCGGACGTCATCCATGCAGGTCTGCATGTTCTGTATCTGCCGGCGGTTGGTACGAAGGGCCAGATAAAGCATGGCCTCCCGGTAGGTGATTTCCTTTCGCTCGGCAGCAAGGAGTATCTGAGAGCAGCATTGCTCGGTGTTGCGGGTGACATCTGTCAGACCTTCACCGTTCAGTTCATGCAGGTGTACAAGGAAGGCACGGAATACGGCATCCTCCTTTGTGATAAAGGCTCTCAGCTCTTTGGTGCTATGTATGCCGTCACGATTGGTGCGTGCCAACAGCGAACGGTAAGCGGAAAGGACCTGGGTCCGGTTTCCTTTATGTGCCGGCTGGTCATCCAACGAACGGAAGAAAGGGCGGATTTTCTGTACGTCATCCAGCAGTTCCGTATCACGGGCATAGGAGGAAAACTGATTTTTGAAGGACAGGAGTTCCTGATAGGTACGCGGCTTCGAAAGAACCAGCCGTGAGAACTCGTTGCGGATTGAATCGTGCAGGCGGACACATGCCGAACGTGTGTCGGGATGTTCCCGTATGAGCGAGTCCTTGCGGAGATGAAAAAAGACGGAATCCTTCAGTTTCTGCCATTGGCGGACGTAAAGGGTCAGTTCCTTGAAAGAAGCACTTTTTTGGCTTCGTATATCGGACAGATACTTCCGGTAGGTTCCGGCAGGGTCTTCTGCCACTTCCGACAAAGGCTTGCCGCTTCCGTCACCGCATGATGACAATCCGCAAATGGTCAGTGAAGCGGCACATACTCCGGTCAACAGGCAGACTCTTTTACAGTATGATTTCACACTTTTCATATTTGTTATTTCATATTAAAACAGTGCAAATCTATATATAAAAATCGTGATAATATTCTTTCGATGTCAGAATTAGTGATTTTTTCATAATCATATTAACGATATGATTATCAATGAAAACAAGTGAAAGAAAAAGAGGATTTCCATCCGTTTAAACGATTATTTTTCCACAATATAATTTTGGATTTAAAGGAAAGTATTATATTTGCACTTGTTATCAAAACAATGTATAATCAAATGGCAAAAGTCGGTTACATATTCAGGGAAAACAATGAAAGTTTTGACACGGAAAGAGAATGGATGCAGCAATACGGATGTGTACAGATTGTAGAAGAAACGGTCGAACACGAAACGCTGCGTCCGATGTGGAAACAGCTTATGGCAAATCTTGAAAGAGGTGACGAACTTGTCGTGGTCAAGTTCAGCAATGCCACACGCGGACTGAGAGAACTGTCCGCATTCATTGAACTGTGCCGGATCAAGATAGTACGTATCATATCCATCCACGACAAGGTGGATACCCGAGGTGAACTGTTTCCTTCCACGACAGCCGCTGACGTGCTGTGGATAATCGGTGCGTTTCCGGAGGAGATTGCGGCATTGCGCAGGTACTCTGCCCATGTGGAAAGGCTGCGCCAAAGCATCAAGGCACCGGCAGCCCCGAAAGTACTGCCTAAAGCCGAACGGGATAAGAAAATCGTGGACATGTACACCAACGGCCATTCGTTCGATGACATCTGGGCTGCCAGCGGCTTCAGCAGCAAAAGCTCAATATGGCGCATACTCAACAAATATGGTGTAAAGCTCGACCGAGGCCAGACCAGCGGTCCGCGTGTCAGGAAAAAGACGGAAGAGGATGGTGGCGGAGAAGAAAACGCATGATGTAAATCCGGATAAATTTCACTCCGTATTATTTTGTAGTTCAGAGATTATTTTGTATCTTTAGATTTAATTACAACTATATAAAATAGAAGACTTATGGGAGAACTGATTGTATTATTCGTAGTTTTTTGGGTAGTCGGCAAGATCCTGAAGGGTATATTCGGCGGATTCAGCCAGAGCGACTACCGGCGTGACCGTTAAGCCGGAAGGTAAGTGTATAATTTTATCATTCATTTTAATCAGACCATGACAAAGGCAGAGATTGTTGACCGGATAGCAAAGCAGACCGGTATAGAAAAGAACACGGTAACAGCCGTAGTGGAAGCGTTTATGAAAAGCGTGAAAAATTCGATGATTGCAGGAGAAGAGGTTTTTCTGCGAGGGTTCGGCAGTTTTATTATCAAACGCAAAGCACAGAAAACGGGACGTAACATTTCAAGCAACACGACTGTCATCATCCCTGCCCATTCGGTTCCTGCCTTCAAGCCTGCCAAGACTTTTCGTGACATAGTAAAAGGGGGCATCGAGGCTAAATAGCACTGAATCTTCATAACTGATATAATTGATTAGAAAGATGATTGCCGCATCGCTCTGTCTTTGGAGCAGGTGCGACATTTGTTTTTATTCCGGTATATTCCTCATGGCGGTATCATACTTCAGAATCTGTTCCCTTGTCAGCCATTGTGGTTTTTCCTCCTCGGTGAAACTGTCATAGAGCCTGGTCATGTACTCCAGTTGCCTTTCTTCATCACCAGCCCACAAACGGTTGGGATTTCTGTTGCCGAAACCAAGATAATATTCGCAATCTGCCTGTAGGCGTCCGAGTAGCATGTACCGAAACTTCAAATCGTGCTGTAATACTTCATCTACTGTCATTTGATTCTATTTTTTTAAAGTGTTTCATTTGCCCTGCTTTGAAATTTACCGACTTCATCGCAAGGGTCGCTTTTTGGTGCCCATCATACGGCGAAGCAGGAATGCAAAGCAAGAAACCCGGAATGAAATTTTATGAATACCGGAATCTTTGATTGCGGAAGGTTACGTCAAATTTCACTTCGGGTAGCGACAGTGGTACTTGCAGAGCATTCTTTCGACGTACCTTTGCACAAGAAAACATTCCCGAGCGAAATGTCGGGATGCAATCAGAGCCTGTCCGCCATTGCAAATGATAAAAAGGGACCGGCAATCTTGCCGCTATAAGAGGGAAAAGGGCAATATATAAAAGTCTGGTGTCGCCAGACAATCGGGCATGAAAAAACGATACCGTGCCGAAAAAGGCGGTACGGTATCGTTAAAACCAATCAGCAATCCATGCCTGGAACAGCTGTTCAGAAACAATCAATGTCAGCTTCTTGGAATGTCTTCGGGAAATGCTGGTAAATCAATGCAAGATTCAGCATTACCATCGGATACTCCACAAAGCCGCTCCTGCGTTTGTAACCGGAATCCGTTGCCAACCCGTTCGCACTCAAAAACGCCATGGCATCCGGATAATGGTTCACGTCAATAAATGTCCGGTCGGGCAATCCAAGGGCATTCATTTCCTCCAAATTGACAGAAAGGACGATATACTCACTTTCATCCTCCACACTCTGCAACAGAAGAGCCAACCACCCGTTGGCATAAAAACGAGGTACAAGATAGCAGTTCTGTCCTCTGAACCTGTACTCCTTCCGTTCCAACGAGCGGTCCGGTTCAATAAGCCGGAACTTATCTTCTCCGGCAACAAAAGTTCTCATTGGATTGCTGACATCCACATAGATGCCGTTGGCATGGTGGCAAAGATAGTCCGCATTTTCTGCACGGACGATTGCAAATGTAATATCCATATCTATTTTATTGAGCTTAACTGATTGAACTATCTGCTTTATCTGTAATGACGGCATCAGTCCGTCACCTCATAATAATATTCCAGCTCGCTGCCTTTCAGATTCTCGATGGCGTATTGGTCGGCTTGCATCCAAAGGCTGTTGTAGAGCTTTGCCATTTCCGGGTCTGCCTTGTAGTGCTGCCAGATTTTGTGGTTGAGCACTAAAATAAGTTCCGTGAGGTACTTGTAGTTCTTTTTCCACTCTGCAAATGCGCGGTTGAAAGTGTCTTGGACTGCTGGAAGTCCGAAGCGGTCTGCTATCGAAAAATCACTCCAAAAGGTTGTCTGTAACGTGTAGCCGTTTTCTGCCATAAATTCTCTGAATGTCATATCACTACAATTTTAAAGTTGATGAATTTTGTTTGTTTTCCCTCTGGTAGTTTCTGTACCGGAAGGTTGATTATTTTTTCTGCTCACGAAATTGGCGGTCGGTCCGGGCAAGGAGGATGTGGAAAATACGCTCGCAAGCACGGAGAGGAAGATTTTCCGACAGCCAGCAAAGCGGTTCCTTGACAGGACCGGAAAACGGCAATCAAACTTTGCAGAGAAAAATAACAGGCTTGCGGAATGGAACCCCGAAAAGCAGTAAAAACACAAAGGAGCGACATGACATTATAATGGTACGGAAGTACATGCAGGGGAAAAGCTATAAAAGGGCGGAATGGCTGAAGCCGTCCATGAACAAAAATAAAGCGACCCGAAGGTCGCTTTGTCTGTAAGGCCGGAATCATTTCTTGCCTTTCTTCACAGGTTTTGCCTGTTTTTTAGGAGCTTC
This sequence comes from Phocaeicola sp. ICN-14070, assembly GCF_037892625.1. NCBI lineage: Bacteria > Pseudomonadati > Bacteroidota > Bacteroidia > Bacteroidales > Bacteroidaceae > Phocaeicola > Phocaeicola sp. ICN-14070. Next base: position 15,793 of record NZ_JBBKBF010000046.1, read on the forward strand.
CTCCTCTTTTTCAACAGGCGGATAAAACTTGACAGCCACGGTCACGATGCGGTTGTGTCTCGTACCGTCCTTGTCAATCCATTCTTCTGGTTTGAAATAACCCTCGACGGTAAGCATGGTACCTTTGGTCAGCATGTCGAAGGAATCGGTGTTCTCGTTCTTACGCCATGCCTCGATATTCATGAAGGCGGAAATGCGGTTGGATTCCTCTCCGTTTTTCTCCAGTCGGCTTACAGCCAAAGAGAAACGTGCTACGCTGGCACTGGTGAACTGATGGATTTCTGCATCTTTGCCAATGAATCCTGTTACTGCGAAAGTGTTCTCAATCTTTTTCATATCGAATTGCTTTTAGAAGTTATTAAATTATTTTTACGCTGCGGTAAAAAGTAGATGCAGATAAAGGATGCACCAAGGATAGCGCATCAATACGCTTTATTTTTGGCGAAGACAAAACCAAAGGCCTGATAAAGGAAGATTGAAGCGGCTACGCCATTGGTCAAGACTGCTAAGGCGTTCCTGACTGCACACTATCTTTGCAACGGGAAAATGATGATGGCTTCGTTGGAAAAGCAATGATGAAAAATGAGAACCAAATGGAGGGAACAGCAGGCAAAAGCTCGTGTCCACTCTCTGGTGCAGGAATTGAAGCACCTTCCCGGACAGCCACAAAAAAAACGGAGAGACCGGACTTTTCCAATGTCGCTTGTCGAGGAAGCAAAAACAGAACGGCATTCATTCAAAGTATACTGTCGAAGAGGGTCATTCCAATCCGAATGGAGCAAGGACAGAACACACAGCTGAGGGTGGCTGCTGTATCCGCCAGAAAAAGAGGGAGTGAAAAAATGGCCATAGGGAAAGGCAGAAACCGGATCAGACAGAAAAGCGGGATGCTTTTCACATGAATGGACGGCTGTAAAAAAGGAAACGGCGCAGCCAAAAGAGAAATTATAAAAGGAAGGGCGGCAAGGCTGAAATGGGTAGTTCCATTCCAGCCGGTAGCCAATATCTGTTGGCTGATTAAAACTCAACCAACATGATACGGTGCTTGAAGACCAGAGTCTTGTCACTCGGACGTCTTTGACAAACCCAAAGGTGATGGGCACCATATCCATAGGTAAAATACTCATGAAGAGGAGTCTTCTCTTCCAACTGTCTCATACTTTCACGCAGCTCTGCTTCATCGGTAGAAAAGAGAATTGTATTGATGATTCGGAAATAGAGGTCGGTCACCTCCTCGGAATAAGGGCAAAAGCTGTGTTCAATCGTCACTTTCATGTTTTCGATATTTATGGTACTTCTATAATGTCCTCAATGCGCCCATACAGAACGGAACGCAATGAAGTCTTGTCAACTGCATAGTATTCGGCGACATGTCCGTATTGCTTTACGAAATAGCGTTTGAGGACATCCGAAAAGTCAAAACAATACCCCATCAAGGCTATGCCACATTTGAAGTGGCAGCACTCTTGCAGGCTTCGTGTAAGCCAGTTCTTTTCGGAACGGCTCAATTTGCCGCCATTATCAAGACGTTCCCGTAACTTGTAAACCTTGCTGTCTTTCAGCTTCTCCAATTCGGGGACATCCCACTGTACGAATTTACTTGCTATCTGTTTCATTGCTGTTGTCTTGTTTAATCATTGATAATCACTTCATCTCTGTATTCTTCTATTTCTTTGCCGCTGGTGAGACGGACAATGACTGTGTTGCCATAATCTCCGACAATGGTGCCTTCTGTGTACCCTCTGTAGGGAGTAAGCAACGTGCAGGACAACCCGATAATTTCGCTGTCTTCCTCGTAAAACATAATCGTATGATTTGAAGGTTATAACTTAACGTTCCACTTGCCTTGTGAGAATATCCTGAAGCTGACATAATCACTATCAAACTCATAGGACAGAATCTTGATATAGACTTTGTTCTTGTTTGCCAGGGATGCTATCAATTTGCTGATTTCTTCTTCGGGGTATTCCCAACGTGAGGAAAATTCCGCATCAATGCAATCGTTCTGACGATTGATATAGCCGTTGAATGTTCTGTCCAGAAACGCCTCTATCGTATCAAGGTCTTTTGAACACTCTGTTCTTGCGTAGAAGATGTTTGTTGCATAGTTCGCCATAATCCTAAATTTTAAGTTCTTATATTCCCTTCTGTAGCATTTCATCTACTTTCGGGCTTGATAAATTATGTCGCCACAAAAGGTGGCATGGCTCTTTATGCAAGGTTTTCAGACCAAATACTACCTCAGCGAAGCCGAGTGTGGAGATTTTGTCGTAAACCATCAGGCAATGACCTTGCATACAAGAAAGGCATGGCAAGTACCTTTGCGACACAATTTTCATCAGCCAGACCGGAAGTTAGTATGCGAAATGCCGGGAGAAACATGGGAGATGATTGCGTGCAAAGGGTGTGATGGGAATGTAAAAAGGGTTTGCAGCCAAAAGAGAAAGACAAGGGAGACCTTCCAGAGAGTAAAATGGGAAAAGGAAGGATGGTCGGGAAGTGAGCTGTAAATCCAGTTTAGTTTGGTTTGTTAGCCTTATATATATGCTAAACTAAATTAAACTAAATATAGGCAGTCATATTTGGCTGCCTGCATAAAAAGAATTAGATTTGTAGAAGTGATGCAACTTTAGAGGATGACGGGCTTGCACTTTTCTCTTTTGGCTGCAAAAAAAACATCAGTGCAAGCCTTAATCTGATTTGTAAACCCAAGGAACAAAAATCAAATAGAGCAGCTTGAATTTTCACTCCAAAGGCAAGCAACTGCAAGCAAAGAAACAGAGTGCAAAAGAAAAAACAGGAAAATGGATAAAATTCACTTTTTGTTTCTAATTTGTTTCTTAATTCAATCATGTAGTTTTGTAAAGCATTATATATTAGTGTGTTAGATATGTAAATTTTAGCTATGTAATATTATTTTCAAAATCTTGCTCATAACCATTCTTTTGTTTTCGTCGGGATGTCCCTTCACAAAAATACATTATCTCAGCCAATTGGCCGCACGTGAGCAGGTAAAATCCGTAAAAACGGTACGACCTTCCGTGGTATTGTTACGGTCTTCTGCCCGTGTCGGGGTAATTTTGCCGTATCAAGAAAACAAGAAAGATGGATAAAGCAATGGACATTCCCGCCAATTTATACGAGGATGAAGTGGTTTGCTTCATGGCAGACCGTTATCGCACGACTACGGAAAGAGTGATGCAATGTTTTTTAGTGCAGGAAGCCGAGGTTTCCGCGTCTGAAAAGGAAAGCTTCCCTTTCCGCCTGACGGATAACGAAATGGAAATATTACGAGGGTTGTTGAGCCGTAGTGGCTCGTAAAAATCAGATTATGGATAGAAGAGATTTTTCCCATGGTAGGCTACTATGGTGGACGGTATGAAAAGAAGGATATGATTGCCTTGATTCGTCGGGCTTATGATCAGGGAGTTACTTTTTTCGATACGGCAGAGGTGTATGGCCCTTACACCAGTGAAGAGTGGGTAGGCGAGGCACTTGCTGCTTTTCGTAATAAAGTAAAAATCGGTACGAAGTTTGGTTTCGGGGTGGAAGAGAAACAGCCTACGGCCTTGAATAGCCGTCCTGACCATATTCGTCGGGCAGTGGAAGGTTCATTGCGACGCTTGCATACGGATCACATAGACTTACTTTATCAGCACCGTGTAGACCCGAAGGTGCCGATGGAGGAGGTGGCAGACACGGTAAAGAAGCTGATGCAGGAAGGAAAAGTCTTGCACTGGGGATTGTCGGAAGCCAGTGCGCGTTCTATTCGTCGGGCGCATGCCGTTTGTCCGCTTTCGGCCGTACAGAGCGAGTATGCCATCTGGTGGCGCGAACCGGAGACCAAAATATTCCCTACGCTGGAAGAACTGGGAATCGGTTTTGTACCTTATTGTCCGTTGGGACGGGCCTTTCTTACGGGAGTGATTCATGAAGAAAGTCGTTTTGAGAAACCCGACCGGCGGGCTACATTGCCACAATTCACTCCTGAAGCCTTGAAACATAATATGCCGCTTGTGTCACTTGTGCGTAAATGGGCAGAGCGAAAGAACATTACTCCTGCCCAGTTTGCCTTGGTGTGGATGCTTTCGCGTAAGTCATGGATTGCTCCCATCCCCAGCACAACGAATCCGAACCACCTCGATGATTTCCTGGGAGCAGCTCATGTGCGGCTTACGGCTTACGAGATGGAGGAATTTGACAAGGAGTATCCACAAATAGACCTTATGGGGCATCGTGCAGACCCGTTTACCGAGAGTCAGATTGATAAGTAACAGAAATAATAAGAATGCTATGCTAAAATTTATTCAGTATGTATGTTTGTTGTTCCTTGTGTGCTCCTGTAGCACGAGGAATGAAGAAAGTGTGATATTGCAAAATGAAACGGATATGGAAAAGAAAAATTTAGGTTCGGTACTGGCGCTTTATCCCAAACCGATGACGGTGGTTGGGGCGGTAGTCAATGAAAAAGTAAACTGGCTTGTAGTGGGACATACTGGAATTATTGGGCATGACCGTATTCTTCTGAGTATGAGTAAACATCATTATACCAATCAGGGAATAAGGAGGTCAAAGAAATTGTCTGTAAACCTTGTGAGCCGTGAAATGTTGCCTGCGGCTGATTATGTGGGAAGTGTAAGTGGAAATTCGGTGGATAAATCGACGGTGTTTGACTATCATTTTGGAGAGAATGGTACTCCGGTTATTGACAAATCACCATTAACCATGGAATGTGATGTGGTGGATATTTATGAAACCGAGGGATTTGACAATTTTATTTGTTCCATAGCTAATACCTATGCAGCTCCAGAAGTGCTCGGTCAAGATGGGAAACTGGATTATACCCGATTGAAACCTGTGTTGTTTGAGTTTCCGACGTACTCGTATCTTGCTACGGGAGAAATAATCGGCAAGTGTTTGAACTTAGACAAAAAGCCCGGCATGTGTGCCAAACTTCCGATGTCGCCCGATGGTATTGTGAGGTTATCGAAAATAGAAGTGTATCCGGAGTTTATAAAGGAATATATGCAATATGCGGTGGAAGTGGGTGAGATTTCATTACGTACTGAACCGGGGGTATTGACCATGTATGCCGTTGCCGAAAAGGAAAATCCGTGTAAGGTTACGATTCTTGAAACCTATGCAAGTGAGCAGGCTTATAAATCACATATTGCGTCGGAGCATTTTCAGAAATATAAACAAGGAACAAAGCACATGATTAAAACGTTGGTCTTATCGGATCAGACTCCTCTTAATCCGCAGAGTCAGGTAAATAATTTCATTCAATAGAAGCGATTGAATCGTTATAATACAGAATCTCCTCACAAATCCATGCATCATGGTGATTTGTGAGGAGATTTTCTTTTTATTTCGGTGCCTTGCGGTAGAGATAAATCGCGATAAACAGATATAGAATGTTCGGAATCCACACGGCCAGATTCGGATGCGCGTTTCCGTTGATGGCGAAGGTGGACGAGATGGTCTGGAACAGGATGTAGGAGAAACTCAGTCCGATACCGATTCCCAAGTGAAGTCCCATACCTCCTTTCCGTTTTTGTGACGAAAGCGAGAGCCCGATGACCGTCAGGATGAAGGCTGCAAACGAGGTGGCGATGCGCCGGTAGTATTCCACTTCGAACACCTTGATGTTGGCGAAGCCTCGTTGCTTCTGCTTGTCGATGTACTCCCGTAGCTGGGGACTGGTCATCGTTTCCTGCTGGCCGCGCGTGATGAGGAAGTCCTGCGGCTCCATGTTGATGATGGAGTCCATACGCTCTCCTCGGGTGATAGCCTCACGCATGCCCTTCATCTCACGAATCATGTAGTCCTTGATAATCCAGCGGTGCACGGTGGTAGTGTCGTACGTAATGCGGCGGGCCGTGAGGTGTGATACTAGCTTGTGGTCTTCAAACTTGTCGAGCGAGAAGCGGTAAGCCGTCTTGTTGTAGTCCTCGTAGCGCTCCATGTAGGCAATTACACCCGTATCTACCTCCAGCTGGATATTGCGCACGTAGTCAGCCCGCTTCTTGTTCTTGTACACTTGCTCAAACTTCAGTCGGGTGACGCTTCCGGTAGGAATCACCTCGGTACTCAGCACGTAGGTGACCAGTGCAATGATAGCGGCCGAAATCATGTAGGGCACCATCAGGCGCTTGAAGCTCATTCCGGTGGAGAACATGGCGATGATTTCGGAGTTCTCTGCCAGCTTCGACGTGAAGAAAATCACGGCAATGAATACGAACAACGGACTGAAGAGGTTCGTGTAATAAGGAATGAAGTTCAGGTAATAGTCGAAGACAATGGCACTGATGGGCGCCTTGTTGTTGATGAAGTCGTCAATGTTTTCATTGATGTCGAACACCACGGCGATGGAGATAATCAGGGCGATGGCAAAAAAGTAGGTGCCCAGGAACTTCACGATGATGTACCTGTCCAGCCGTTTCAGCCATTTCTTCTTGAACGGGTTTCCTTTTAAATTTTTCAGTTGTTCCTTTCCGGCTTGCAGGTAGGAACGGAACAACTGGAACACATTGTGTTTCATATTTATCGTCGTAAACTACAATTACAATCGGGTAGATAAACGTTTCACCATGGCCGGTTTCCAGGTAGAGAAGTCGCCGGCGATGATGTGCTTGCGGGCTTCACCTACGAGCCAGAGGTAGAAGGCCAGGTTGTGGATGGAGGCAATCTGCATGGCCAGCAGCTCCTGTGCGTGGAACAGGTGGCGCAGGTAGGCACGGCTGTACATCGTGTCTACGTAAGATGCTCCGTCAGCTTCAATGGGCGAGTAGTCGTTCTCCCATTTCTTGTTGCGCATGTTCATGATACCGTCTTTGGTAAAGAGCATGCCGTTTCGTCCGTTACGGGTTGGCATCACACAATCGAACATATCCACACCGCGTTCGATGCCTTCCAGGATGTTGACCGGAGTACCTACACCCATCAGGTAGCGGGGCTTGTCCTTAGGCAGAATCTCGTTGACCACCTCAATCATTTCGTACATCTTCTCGGTAGGCTCACCCACGGCCAGTCCGCCGATGGCGTTACCGTCGGCATTCTTCGAGGCGATGTATTCGGCCGACTGGCGGCGCAAGTCGGGATATACGCATCCCTGCACGATGGGGAAGAGCGACTGGTTGTAGCCGTACTTGGGCTCCGTTTCGTTGAAGCGGGCACAACATCTGTCCAACCAGCGGTGAGTCAGCTCCATGGACTTCTTGGCATAGTTGTAGTCGGAAGTACCGGGAGCGCACTCGTCGAAGGCCATCATGATGTCGGCACCGATGGTACGCTCGATGTCCATCACCCGTTCGGGAGTGAACAAGTGCTTCGAGCCGTCAATGTGCGAGCGGAATTCCACGCCCTCTTCGCGCAACTTGCGGATGCCGGAAAGAGAGAATACCTGGAAGCCGCCGCTATCGGTCAGCATCGGACGGTCGAATCCGTTGAACTTATGGAGTCCACCAGCCCCCTCGATGATGTCCAGTCCGGGGCGCAGGTAGAGGTGGTACGTGTTTCCCAGGATAATCTGAGCCTTGATGTCGTTCTTCAGTTCGTGAAGATGCACGCCTTTCACCGTACCCAGTGTGCCCACCGGCATGAAGATAGGGGTCTCAATCTGCCCGTGGTCTGTTGTAATCAGACCGGCACGGGCATTCGATTTGGGGTCCGTATATTGTAATTCAAATTTCATTGTGCAGGGTTTTCTTTGTTTTTATCTTCTTTGATGGTAAAGTCGATGGCATCGGCCACTTTCTCATCGGTCAGCGCCAGGCGGAGCACCTCCTTGATGTCCTTCACGTAGTGGAAAGTCATTCCGGTGAGGTACATCGGCTGGATTTCATTGATGTCCTTGCGGTTTTCCTCGCACAGGATGATGTCCTTGATGCCGGCACGTTTGGCCGCCAGGATTTTCTCCCGGATACCGCCTACGGGAAGCACCTTTCCACGAAGGGTGATTTCACCTGTCATGGCCAGGTTGGCTTTCACCTTGCGCTGGGTAAGCGCAGAAGCCAATGAAGTAACCATGGTGATACCGGCAGAAGGTCCGTCTTTCGGAATAGCTCCTTCTGGCACGTGGATATGGATGTTCCAGTTGTCGAAGATACCTTCGGGCAAATCCAGCAGGTGGCTATGTGCTTTCAGGTACTCCAGTGCCAGCATGGCCGATTCCTTCATTACCGAGCCCAGGTTACCGGTCAGGGTCAGTTGTCCCTTACCACGGCTCAGGCTGGTTTCTACGAACAGAATCTCACCGCCTACGGCCGTCCAGGCCAGTCCCGTCACTACGCCGGCATATTCGTTGCCCTGGTATTTGTCGCGGGAATATTCTTGTGCGCCGAGGAACTTTTCAATATCTTTCGGCTTCAGCTCATGTGTGCCGGTAAACTCATCGCTGGCAATTTCCAGTGCGATTTTACGCATCACCTTGCTGATTTTCTTTTCCAGCTCACGCACACCGCTTTCACGGGTATAGTTCTCGATGATGTATTCAGTGGCCGCCTTGCTGAACTTTACGTGTTCCTTCTTCAGGCCGTTCTTCTCCATCTCTTTCGGGATGAGGTGACGGCGGGCGATTTCAATCTTCTCTTCGGTGATGTAACCGCTCACTTCAATCAGCTCCATACGGTCGAGCAACGGAGATGGGATGGTGCCTAGGTTGTTGGCCGTAGCGATGAACATGATGTTCGACAAGTCGTAGTCAATGTCAACGTAATTGTCGTGGAACGTGTTGTTCTGTTCCGGGTCGAGCACTTCCAGCATGGCTGAGCTTGGGTCACCATGGCTATCGCTGCTCAACTTATCAATCTCATCCAGAATGATGACCGGATTAGACGTTTCCGCTTTGATCAGGCTCTTGATGATACGTCCCGGCATGGCACCGATGTACGTCTTGCGGTGACCGCGGATTTCGGCTTCATCGTGCACGCCACCCAGCGACATACGTACGTATTTCCGTTTCAGGGCCGTGGCGATGGAACGTCCCAGAGAAGTCTTTCCTACTCCCGGAGGGCCGTAGAGACAGATAATCGGCGACTTCAGGTCACCTTTCAGCTTCAGTACGGCCAGATGCTCCAGAATACGTTCTTTCACCTTCTCCAGTCCGTAGTGCTCCTTGTCGAGTATCTTCTTGGCATTCGGAATGTCGATGACATCCTGTGTATACACACCCCACGGAAGTGAGAGCAATGTCTGAAGATAAGTCAGTTGCACGTTATAGTCGGGCGATTGCGGGTTGATACGTTCCAGTTTGGACAGCTCACGCTCGAAAGTCTCTTTTACTTCCGGTTTCCAGCGTTTCTTTTCTCCCTTCTTGCGCAGTTCGTCAATCTCGTCATCCTGTCCGTTGCCCAGCTCATCTTGAATGTTCTTGATTTGTTGCTGGAGGAAGTACTCACGTTGCTGGCGGTCGAGTTCCTCGCGCGTACGCATCTGGATGCTCTGTTTCAGGGTGGCCAGCTGGATGTATTTGTTCAGCAACTGGATAAGGCGGTACAATCGGTCTTTCAGGTTGTTCGTTTGAAGCAATTCGTACTTCTCGTTGATAGGGAAGGGGAAATTGCCGGAAATAAAGTTGACCAGCACCTCGTTGTTATCCAGGTTCTTCAAGGCGAAAGAAGTATCGGGCGAAATTTCATCGGACAGTTCAATTACCTTGGCACTCAACTCCTTGCAAGTGTCAATCAGTGTCTTGAATTCATCGGATTTCTCGTCCTTCATGTCCTCTTCAATCACTGAAACCTTACCCTTCAGGAAGGGACGGGTAGAAGTGATTTCCTCCAGTTGCACCTTCGGACCCGTAGCCTGAAGGATGGCCGTAATGGTTCCTCCCGGCATCTCAAACACCCGGAGCACCTTACCGATTACCGCAATGGGGAACAAATCCTTCTGCTTGGGCGAGTCTACCTCACTCACCTTCTGCGTGGTAATGATGATAGGCTCTTTGCTCTGAAGTGCCTGGTTGACTAATTTCAATGTGGGTTGCCGGCCTACGCTGACGGGCATGACAATAGAGGGAAATATCATAAGGTTGCGCAGGGGCATGACGGGCAGTTCTCCCGTGAGGTCATCCGTTGCATTGTCCACCGGAAGCGTTTCAATTTCTGCCATCATCGGAATGTCATTACCTTCTGCACTTACCAGAATCTCGTTGTTTTTTGTCTTTTTTACCATACTTGTTTTCTCTTCTGAATTAAGAAGCTTTTTTATTACTCAAAAACGGCACAAAGTTAATCATTCCGCATGTAATTTGGAAACTATTTATGTCAAATACCTCTTTTATTATGTAAAATAATGGCAGGCTGAAGCGTTTTCTGGGTAGATTTCACTAATTTTGGCGTAAAATTTTAGAAGGAAGTTATGCCAAATCCATATTTTCAATTCAAGCAATTTGTAGTTTTTCATGATAAGTGTGCCATGAAGGTCGGCACTGACGGGGTGCTGGTCGGCGCATGGGCGCAAGTGGACGGGGCAGGGAGGATGCTTGACATTGGTACCGGAAGCGGACTGATTGCTCTGATGCTGGCCCAGCGGAATCCGGATGCCTTTGTAACCGCCGTCGATATTGACGAAGCGGCCGTGGAGCAGGCTCGTGAAAACGTGGCCCGTACGCCCTGGTCTGACCGGATGGAGGTGGAACGGCTTGATATCCGGAAGGCACCGGAAGAATGGAACGGATGTTTTGACGCCATCGTGTCGAATCCTCCGTACTTTGTGGAGTCCGTGAAATGCCCTCAGGCGCAGAGGAACATGGCACGGCATACCGATGAACTGGACTTTGACGCCTTGTTGTCGAAAGTATCGGTTTTGTTGTCCGAAAAAGGTAGCTTTTCGGTGGTGCTTCCGGCTACGGCCTCGGCCGATTTTGTGGCCTTAGCCCTCGGAAAAGGCTTGCATCTTTCACGCCAGACCTGGGTACATCCCCGTCAGGAATTGCCCGCCAAGCGTGTGCTGATGGCGTTCGTGAAGCATCCTTGTGCACAGACGGAAATCACGCACCTTTCCATCGAGACGGAACGTCATGTCTATACACCGGAGTTTAGTGAACTGGCCAGAGATTTCTATCTGGCCTTGTAAGATGAAATGATTATTTCTTCGACAAGCGTCTCAGGATGTGATGGTTCAGCATCAGGAGTTGCTTGTGTTTCTGGGCAATGGCCGAAGTGATGGGACGTCGGCCGATAAAGTCGGTAAAGTGCTGGAGAATGTTCAGCGGGGGAGAAGGCATTTGCTTGGGACGTATCGGTGCGATGACGTGTAGCCCTTGGTGAATGATTTCCACCTTCAGGTCTTTTCCGCCCATCATCGGGTCTCCGTCAAAATGGAGCACTCCCTCCTGCGCACGGTGTATGATGATGCTCTTGTCCTTCATCGTTTTAATACGGCTGTTCTGGTCGAGTGTCCGGTTGAACAACTGGAAAGAAAGAGAAGGCACATCCAGCACAGTAAACGGCTCCAGTACCGTGATATCCATCATACCGTCGGTCAGCGAGGCTTGCGGGGCGATGTAGGCATTGTTGCCATATTGCGATGCATTGGCACAGGCTATCAGGAATGCTTTGTAGCGGACGGTACCCGTAGAGTTCTCTATTTCGTACGTTTCCGGTTCATACGTCAGACTTTCGTGCAGTGTATTTTCCAGATAGGTCAGCAGACCTCTTTTCCCGGAATCGGCAAATTTCAGGCTCACGAAGGCATCGAATCCCACTCCGCATGTACAGAAGAAGGGGTGATTGTCAATGATACCGTAGTCTATTGTCTTCACATTTCCGGCATTGAGTACATTGATGGCTCCCTTTGGTTCCATAGGGATATGAAGATGACGTGCCAGTCCGTTGCCCGATCCGCATGGAATAATTCCCATCGCAGTATTGGTATGGATAAGCGCCCGTCCTATCTCATTGATGGTACCGTCTCCGCCGATGGCCACTACAATGTCCGTATGTTCAGCGGCGGCTTGTGCGGCTATCTCGGAAGCATGACCTGCATATTCCGTTTTCTGGATAGAATAGTCATATATAGAATGGTCCAGTTCTTTTTCAATAAGTCGTAGGATGAATTCCTTTCCGTGAGTGCCGGATATGGGGTTTACCACAAAGGTGATTCGCTTTTTTGTCTCCATAAACCTGTTTCCTTAAAATTTGGGAGTACAAAAATAATATTATCTTTCATAGTTTAGGGCAAATTGCCCCTATAATTGATACTCTTGTTATTTTTTTCAGGGATTCGTATCAGATTTTTGAGTTTTTTGTATCTTTGCACGTTCTTAATGAAAATGATGTAACGAAACGGTTGCACAAGTAATGAAGTTTAATGTAAGCTGGGATGCTTACCAGATATTAGAATATGGGATTATTACAAGAAAAATTAAGTAAATTCAGAGTACCTCAGATGTACATGGAAAGAGGTGTCTATCCGTACTTTCGTGAAATAGACAGTGCCCAGGATACAGAGGTAATGATGGACGGAAAGAAAGTATTGATGTTCGGCTCAAATTCCTATATGGGTCTGACTCATGATCAGAGAATCATCGACGCGGCTATTGCTGCTACTCGTAAATATGGTACAGGATGCGCGGGTTCTCGTCTGTTGAATGGAACGCTGGATATTCATGTAGAACTTGAAAAAGAACTTGCAGAATTCGTCGGTAAAGATGAAGCACTGTGTTTCTCTACCGGATTTACGGTTAATGAAGGTGTGATTCCTCAGTTGGCCGGACGTGGCGATTACATCATTTGTGATGACCGTGACCATGCTTCTATCGTGGACGGACGTCGTCTTTCTTTTGCTACCCAGCTGAAGTATAAACACAACGACATGGATGCCCTGGAAAAAGAGCTCCAGAAGTGTGAACCGGATGCTATCAAACTGATTGTGGTGGATAGCGTGTTCTCTATGGAAGGTGATTTGGCCAACTTGCCGGAAATCGTCCGCCTGAAGAAGAAATACAATGCCAGCATCTACGTGGATGAAGCACATGGTCTGGGTGTATTCGGAAGACAGGGACGAGGCGTGTGCGACCATTTCGGCGTAACGGAAGACATCGACCTGATTATGGGTACATTCAGTAAATCACTCGCTTCTATCGGTGGTTTCGTGGCAGGTGACAAGGACGTAATCAACTGGTTGCGCCACAATGCCCGCTCTTATATATTCCAGGCAAGTAACACGCCGGCTGCTACGGCTGCGGCTAGAGAAGCCATCCACATTTTCAAGACAGAACCGGAACGTCAGCAGCGTTTGTGGGAAATCACGAACTACTCTCTGAAGCGTTTCCGTGAATCAGGCTTTGAAATCGGTGAAACAGAAAGTCCGATTATCCCTCTGTACGTACGCGATACGGACAAGACTTTCGAAGTAACCAAGCTGGCTTTCGACGAAGGAGTGTTCATCAATCCGGTAATTCCTCCAGCTTGTGCTCCTCAGGACACACTGGTGCGTTTTGCATTGATGGCTACTCACACCAAAGAACAGGTGGACTTCGCTATTGAAAAATTGATTAAGTGTTTCAAACAGTTGGATATACTTAAATAATCACATTTTTACATTGATCTTTTTAAGGAATTGAAAGGAGGTATTTACTATGGGAGCTGCCGGTAATAAAAAACCGAAGGGTATGCATAAAAAACATGCTCCGGCTTATCAAGTAGAAGAGGCCATTCATGAAAATGACCTGAAAAAAGGAAAAAAGAAATAAATCCGTAGCGGATTTATCGAGAAAGGGTTATATTTAGAGCATCTGACGCCTTATGGCAAAAGCTCGGATATAACCCTTTTTGTGTATGTATGATTTTAACTTTAATGGAATATGATACTGAATGAAAGAGACAGCCGTCACGAACAGGTGTTGCAGGTGGCGCAACAAATGATGACGGCGGCACGTACGGCTCCCAAAGGAAAGGGGGTAGACATTATTGAAGTGGCCATGGTGACGGAAAGTAACATCCGTATCCTTTCTGATACGATGAAGCAGATGTACGAAGACAATGGCTTTAAGTTTTTCCTGCGCGATGCGGATAACATTCTCCAGGCAGAGTGTGTGGTGCTGATAGGTACGCGCTCGCTTCCGCAGGGGTTGGATTGCGGACATTGCGGATATGAGCATTGCGGAGACCGCAAAAAAGGAGTGCCCTGTGCCATCAATAGTGTGGATGTAGGAATTGCCATCGGTTCGGCTTGTTCGGTAGCAGCCGACCATCGGGTAGATACGCGTGTGATGTTTTCGGCCGGTCTGGCGGCCCAGCAGCTGGACTGGCTGGATGGGTGCACCCAGGTGTACGCCATACCCGTGAGTGCATCATCCAAGAATCCGTTCTTCGACCGGAAGCCTAAGACAGAATAAATTTCTCAGCCGCGTAGGCCACGCCGTCTTCTTCATTGGATAAAGTGATGAAGTCGGCGTTTTCTTTTACTACCTCCTGTGCATTGGCCATGGCGATACCCAGTCCGGCGTATTGAATCATGGACAGGTCGTTGAATCCGTCACCGATGGCAATCATTTCCTCACGGGTAAGTCCGATTTCCTTCAGGAGTACGGCCAGCGACTGGGCCTTGTCGATGCCCTTGGGAACCAGTTCCAGGAAGTAAGGCTCTGAGCGGAAAACCCCCATGCGGTCTTTCAGATGTTCGTACATCTCTTTTTCCAGCTCGGCCAGGCGAGTCGGTTCGCCCACAATCAGGCATTTGGCAATCGGATGTTTCACGGCATCCAGAAAATTGTCTACCTTCTTTATTTTCATGACATTGAGCAAGGCCTCTTTGAGTACATACTCATCGTCCGGTTTCTCGGTCAGCACGTATTCCCCGTCGTAAGTCACAATGGCAAAATCGTTCTTTTTGGCACATTCGTAAAGATAGGGAAGCACATCATGGTCGAGCAGGTTCTTGTACATCAGCTCCTTGGTTTTCCAGTCGATGATTTCTCCACCGTTGTAAGCCAGAATGTAGCCTTCATACTTTTGCAGTTCCAGTTGCTCGGCCAGTGGGGCAATGCCGTACGTAGGTCTTCCCGAGGCCAGTACAATTTTCACTCCTTGCTCCTGAATCTTGAACAGTGTTTCCTTGGTGTGAGGGGTAATTTTTTTCTGCTTGTTGGTAAGCGTTCCGTCAAGGTCTAATACTAATAATTTATATTTCATAAAGTTATGCTGTAAAATCGAGCGTAAAATTACGGAAAAAAAACGAAACTACGGAAATGTAGGAGCGGAAAGATAAAGCATGTAAAGGATGCCGTTCTCGTGAAGACGCAGGTGAGGTATGAGAGAAATGTCTTTCGGCTTTCTATGTTTCCCAAGGCCGAAACTTATGTTCTCCCAAGGGAAGATATAGGTTTTCGCTTCGGAAAACATACGTTTTCGGTTGGAGAAACATACAATAGTCAAGCACGTGCTTTCGTTGATGTGCTTGAGTTTCGGCTTCTTGTGCTCTGAAGAAAATACGTTAATGCTTGAATAAGTGATGAACTGGAGGATATTTTTATTTATTTTTGCAAAGGCAGTTATACACTAATTTACACTAATTCTATAAAATAGAATGGTTACATATTATAAATAGAATATCTGCAAATAATTATATGGGGCACGGTTTACTTACCTAAATATGTCGCTTTATTTAGGAATGGGAGCCTTGCCCCATTCAAATATATAATGAAAACCAAATTGCATAACATTGTCAAATAATATGAAGAAAGTATTCTTGATTATAAATATTCTTAATTTTTATATTTACCAATTTGTTGATAAGCATAAAAAGATTTTACCTACTTACCCTACGGACGTGACATCTGAAAAAATTCTTGGATTCTTGTTGATAAATTTATGTTTAATTATTTTTCTTATTATAGATAAATTATACCCTCTCAAAGTTGAATACGTTTTTGTCTTTATCATTCCACTCTGTCTGTTGCATTATTACGCATTGATATATAAAAATAGATGGGTACATTATATGTGTTTTATCAAGAAACAGCCTATAGAAATATTAACAAGATGGAAATTCTATGTTATATTATTTTTAATTTCACTGTTTTTGCTTTTAATATTATTATGCATAATTACTTGTAGTAACCATTCTATTTTCCGCCTTGACACGCATGTTCCCTAAACCTAC
>NZ_JBBKBF010000047.1:0-31553 GCF_037892625.1 Phocaeicola sp. ICN-14070
TTAGCATTTCAAGAGATGAGGTTGGAGAACAGTTTACGGTAAAAGTAACAGTTGTGGATGTGGGTGGAAGAGAGACATCCCAGGATGTGCTTATTACGATGGATGGAGACTTTGAAAATCCAGTATTCTCTTTAGCTCCAGATAAGGCTATTACGGTTTTGATGAAAGCAGATCGAAATCCCCAATATACATTGAATTTCACTGTAACCGATGATAGAAAATTGGATTATGCGACGATTGAGATTCCAGAACTGACAGGATTTGAAACCCGTACGGTGAGCGCAGAGGGACAATCTTCTTTAACTTTTAAAGAAGTTATTGTTTTTCCTAATGTGAGCCAGGTTTATACTATTAATTTGGCTGCTTATGATGCAGTAGGGAATAGTGTTACTACCACATGTAGTTTGACTGTTTCGGAAATGCCTGATTTTGAGAAAATGTATTTGGCTGATGTTGCTACTGATGAAGAGTTGAACAGCGATGTCTTTGGTGTGCCAATGGTTATCAATCATACCGGAGAATATCAATATAAGGCTCGTTATTATAATAAAGCTGCAGGTACAGAAATTTTCTTCCTTCCTCAGAAAACTAGCTTTACTCCGATTTGTTTTGGATTGGATCCTGAAGATTCCAATAAATTGACAGATGATCCAGAATTAGCCAAGCCAATAGTTCTAGATACACCTAATGTATATTATGAAATTGATATAAATGTAAAGCAATCTACTTATAGCATAAAGACGTATTCTGTAACTGAGGCTACTGATCCTATTAATTATGAATATGGGCAATTGTGTGACATGCCGAGAAATGAAGGAGAACCTCAATTTAACTTCTATATTGGCTGGGGTGATTCTCCGCAGAATGCGGGAGAGCATCTTTTTGTGCAAGACGCAAATAATCCGCATTTGTTTTATTATCCGGCTACAGGATCAACTTGGTCTTTACAGTCAGGTGAAGAAATGAACTTTATTATATCTAATTATCATCCAAATGGTTACTGGGATCAGGTAGAATGGAGATGTGATAATTCTACAGATATAGAGAAGTTTGGTTACTTTAGTAAAGCAAATAATGTAAATCCCAACTGGGAAGGTACGAATCGTCAGTGGTGGGATGGTTCTTCCGTACAAGATAACTGGATGAAACCTGTTGTTACAAATGGAGGAAACTATCGATTTGAATTTGATGCTCATTTAGGTAGAGGTAAAATTGTCCCTGCAAATTAATTAACCAATAATCATAGAACATGAAAAAACAATTTTTAATTGTGTGTTTATTGCTACTTTCATTATGTAGCTATGCACAGACCCTTACCGTAAAAGGAACGGTAACTTCAGCGTCTGATAAGGAGCCTATGATCGGCGCTACAGTGCAGATCAAAGGTACAGGAAACGGTTCTATTACCGGACTGGATGGTGACTATATATTGACAAACGTTTCTTCAAACGCCGTACTTGTCTTTTCTTCTATCGGATTTGACACACAGGAAATTCCTGTAAATGGAAAAACTGTTATTAATGTAGAGTTAAAAGAGTCTACAGAATTACTGGAAGAGGTGGTTGTTATCGGTTATGGTACGGTGAAAAAGAGTGATTTGACAAGCTCCATTTCTACAGTGAAGGGGGAAGAGATTACACAGACTGTGACGGGTAATGCCATGGATGCTTTGCAAGGTAAGGTAAATGGTGTGCAAGTAGCAAGTGGTGGTGGTCCGGGTACTACTCCTAAAGTATTGATTCGTGGTGTTACTACTGTAAATGGTAGTAATCCGCTCTATGTAGTGGATGGTATGCCAGTAGGTGATAATATCAACTTCTTGAATAGTAATGATATTGAATCAATGGAAGTATTGAAGGATGCTTCTGCGGCAGCTATTTATGGTACTCGTGCTTCTAATGGTGTAATCTTGATTACAACGAAAAAAGGTAAGTCGGGAAAGGCTAACATTAACTTCACTACTTCTGTGGGTTTCCAGACTATCGCGAAACCTAATATGGCAAATGCCAGTGAATATAAAGAGGTGTACAACAAGCGTTATACAAATGATGGTTCTACTTCTAACTGGAATGACGCTGGAGCTACTACGAATCCGGGTGGAACTGATTGGTGGGATACTGTAGTGAACAAGACTGCCCTGGTTCAGAACTATGCGCTCAGTGTAGCAGGCGGAACAGACAAATTAGTATATAACTTTAGTTTAGGTTACTATCGTAACAATTCTCAGTTTGATGTAGGTTATTGGGACAAGATAAATATTCGTTTGAACACAGAATATACTTTTAATAAATACGTAAAGATGGGCGTGGACATAGCTCCTCGTATGGAGTCTTGGGAAGATACTCCCGACCAGTTCTCTTCAGCTATGGGTATGGACCCGACTACTCCGGTGTTCAAGCCTGAATCAGAATGGGTAGATAATGAGTATAATAATTATCAACGCTCTTATAACAACCAGGTTTGGAACCCGGCAGCTTCAATCGCCCGTTCAAACAGTAACTCACGCGAAATGGGGGCAATCTTGAATGCTTATTTGCAGGTAAATCCGATTCAGAAGTTGACTTTACGTACGCAGTTCGGAACAAATGCACATTTCCGTCGTTCAGACAGCTTTACTCCAGAGTTTAGTCTGGATCCATTGGAAAAGACAGACTTGAATGAAATTTCTCGTCAGTCACAGGAATGGTTAGACTGGAACTGGACCAATACAATTACCTATGCAGATACTTTTGCAGAGAAGCATAACTTGAATGTGATGGCAGGTTTTACTGCAGAACGTTATGCATGGTATAATACGAAAGCACTGCGTCGTGACTTGCCAAGCAATATGGATCAGATGCAGGAAGTAAATGCCGGTAATGCAGACAATGCAGAGGCTTATGGTGAAACTACATTTAACTCAATGGTTTCTTTCTTGGGACGTGTAATGTACAATTATGCTAACAAATATTACATTTCAGCTTCATTACGTGCCGATGGTTCATCTCGTTTCCCAACAGGAAATAAATATGCATTGTTCCCGTCAGTTTCTGCTTCTTGGCGTGTTATTAGTGAAGAGTTTATGCAAGACCAGTCTCTTTTTAGCGACTTGAAAGTTCGTGGAGGTTGGGGTCGCGTAGGTAACCAGAATATTGACAATAACGCTACTTTGACTTTGTTGGATCAGACTCAGTATTATTTTGGAACTTCTCCTACATTAGCGAACGGTTACTTTATTTCTACAGTAGGTAATAGTCTGTTGAAATGGGAAACTGTAGAAGACTGGAACGTAGGATTGGATATGTCATTCCTTGACTCTCGTTTAGGTGTCACTTTTGAATATTTCCAGAAGAAGTCAAAAGATATGCTTTATGAAAAGCAGAATATTTTTGCCATTGGTTATCCGAACTGGAATAGTACAGTATGGATGAATGTAGGTAGCATGAAGGCGTATGGATGGGAACTTGGACTCGATTGGCGTGATCAGAAAGGTGATTTCTCTTACAATATCGGTTTGAACTTGTCTTCTGTACGTAATAAGGCCATTAAATTCTCTGGTGATGGACCGATTTATACAGGTGGATTTAACAGTGATCAGATTATTTGTAACGAAGATGGAGGTTTGATTTCTCGTTTCTATGGATATGTGGCAGATGGTTTGTTCCAGAATTGGGAAGAAGTGTATGCACATACTGACGAACATGGAAATCTGATTCAGCCTAATGCTCAGCCTGGAGATATTCGCTTTAAAGATTTGAACCATGATGGTAATCTGGATGCAAATGATAAGACTTATATTGGTAATCCTTATCCTGATTTGATGGTGGGTTTGAACTTAGGATTCGCGTATAAGAACATTGATTTTGCAGCTAATTTCTATGGTACAATTGGCAATGATATATTTAATACAACAAAAGGATATTATTCTGGTGCCAATGGACAGAATGTATGGGCTGGTACGTTAAATAAAGCTTGGGATGGAGAAGGTACAAGCTATGATATTCCGCGTTTGTCATACAATGATTTAAACCTGAACTATCAGCGTGTGTCTAGCTTCTATGTAGAAGACGGTTCTTATCTGCGTTGTAAATTGCTTCAGATTGGATATACCTTGCCTAAGCAATGGGTAGGAGGTGCTAACTTGCGTATTTCATTCTCTGCACAGAATCCGTTTACCATTACCGGTTATTCTGGTATGGATCCGGAGCGTCCTATGTTAAATGCAGATGGCAGTGTAATTGAAACTGGTATCGATAACGTTGCTTATCCGAATCCACGTACATTCTTGTTTGGTATAGACTTTAAATTTTAATTCTTGAATAACTATGAAACAGCTATTAGCAATATTGACATTGTTTGGCTCTCTGACTTTTACTTCTTGTGAAGATTTCTTGACAGAAGAAGTACGTGGCCAGCAAAACCTTGATACTTATTTTACTACGGCTGATGAGTGCGAGGCTTATATAACAGGCTGCTATCAGGATATTACCTGTGGCGGATGGTGGAACATTAATACCGTTTGGCTTTTGTCAGAAATGTGTAGTGATGACGCTTGGATGGGAAATACTACACAGGGTCAGAGTGATTATATTTCATTGGCACATTACCAAGGTAATGGCGCAAGTAATGGTCCTATTTCCAATTTCTGGCAATATCGTTATAAAGGTATTCTGCGCTGCAATGTCGCTATTGACCGTATCAGCAATGCCGGACTGGAGGACACGGAACTTCAGGCGCGTCTGGTAGCAGAAGCCCGCTTTTTGCGTGGATATTTCTATTTTGAACTGGCTAGAAACTTTGGAGGTGTACCTTTGATTACAGAGTTCAAGATGCCGGAAGAAATTGAAGGTATAACTCGTGCGTCATTGGAAGATACTTATAAATTTATTGAGGAGGATTTGATTGCTGCTGCTGAGGTATTGCCGAAGCGTAGTGAATATGCGGATGCTGATATGGGACGAGCTACTAGTGGAGCTGCTCTTGGTTTGCTGGGTAAGGTTTATCTGTATCAGGAAAAATGGTCAGAAGCTCGCGATGTATTACAGAAGTTGATTCCGGAATCTGGCTATACTGGTGAAGATGCACAGACTACAGAGTATGATTTGCTTCCTAACTTTGGTGATGTATGGGATAAAGATTTCGGCAACAGTGTGGAAAGTCTTTTTGAGGTACAATATGAATATCATGCTACATTGGCTGTAGGTGGATCACTTTCTACTGTAACAGGTGCACGTAGCTGTGGTGCTGCTTTGGGTGATGGATGGGCATGGTGTCAGCCTACTGCCAATTTGGAAGCGGCCTATGGTGAGGATGATGAGCGTCGTGAATGGACTATCATTAAGACTGGCTGTACAGAAATTAAAGGTGAAACTGAAGAAAATTTCACTAAAATCCTGAATGATAATAAGGAAATATCTGTGTATGATGACTGTGTAGAGAAATATAATCTGCCTGAAAACAGCTTGGTGATTGATCCGTCAGGTCATAAGTCTGGTCGTATTATTCGTAAATATTACCTTCCTTTAAATGACCGTCCTGAGGTTTATAATACAGATAAGAGTCCGCTTAATCATCGTATTTTGCGTTATGCTGATGTTTTGTTGATGTATGCAGAAGCTTGTAATGAATTGAATGATGATACTCATGCACAGATTGCATTGAACAGAGTTCGTAATCGTGCCGGACTGGCATCTGTAACCGTAACTGGAAATGAACTTCGTCATGCAATTCGTAACGAACGTCGCTTGGAATTGGCTTTCGAACAGAATCGTCTGTACGATATCCGTCGTTGGAAAGATGATAATGGTAAACCGGTGATTGCAAATCTGATGGGTGAAAACGGTTCATTTGTAAAATGGAATACAGATCCTGCTACTCGCGATGCAATGGAGTGGGATAACCAAGGTGAAGCAAGTGATAAGGGTAAGTCATTCCGTGAAGATCGTGATCTTCTTTTCCCAATTCCTTTGTATGAGGTAACTATGTCTAACGGTTCTATCGAGCAGAACCCTAACTGGAATTAAAAGATAAGGTAATTAGGTTATATGCCATTCAGAGGAATGTGTATGTTCTTCTGAATGGCATTTTTATTTGAAGAATCAAAATGATGAAAGGATATTCAATAATATTAGGTTTATTAGCTTTGGCTGCATGTAGTGACAATACTCCAGAAAATCCTGAGGAAGGGGGAGATTCAGGTGAGATTGTCAGTGTAGAGAAAAGTGTGACAGTTGATGCTGGACAGACGTTTCAGAAAATGGTGGGATTTGGTGCATCTGACTGCTGGACACCTGCTTATATCGGAAAGTATTGGACCAGTGGCCGTGACCGTATTTCCGAACTTTTGTTTTCTTCGGAGATTGTAGATGGACAGCCTAAGGGAATCGGAATTTCTATGTGGCGTGTGAATTTGGGAGGAGGAAGTACGGAACAAGGTGACGAAAGTGGAATTGTGGACAAATCTCGACGTGCAGAGTCTTATTTGACAGATAATCTGTCACTAGACTGGACACACTGTGAAGGACAGCGTTATTTCATGAGTCGTGCAAAAGAGTTTGGCGTCAATAATTATGTGCTTTTTAGTAATACTCCTCCAGTACAGTACACTTTGAATGGCAAAGGATTTTCTCAGAATGGAGGCAGTGCAAACCTGAAAGCAGACTGTTATGATGATTTTGCTGCTTATATGGCAGAGGTCGCAAAACATTATGTAGATGAAGGGTTCTCTGTCAGCCATATTTCTCCAGTTAATGAACCTCAATATAATTGGGATGGAAATGGTCAGGAAGGTAGTGGATGGAAAAATGATGAAATAGCGAAGCTTGCAAGAGAACTTGATTCGCAACTGACCCAAAAAGGACTTTCTACTAATATTTTATTAGGAGAATCTGGAGATTGGGAGTATCTTTACAAGGTGAAAGACGATGCAAACCGTAGTAATGTGCTTTCTGCATTCTTTTCTACTTCATCATCTGCTTATGTGGGCGATTTATCACATGTGAAGAATTTAATTTGCGGACATAGCTACTGGACAGATGGAACATGGGATGGAATGCGTGAGGTACGTAAGAAAGTGGCAGAAACTGCTACACAGTATGGCGTGGAAGTTTGGCAAAGTGAGTGGAGCATGCTGGGAGATAATTATAGTTCGTCTGAATTTGTAGGGTATGAAGCAGCTTCGGAAATGGATATTGCTTTGTATATGTCTAAGGTGATTCATAATGACCTGACAGTTGCTAATGTAACGTCGTGGAATTATTGGGTAGCTATGGATGTTTCAAGATGGGGACAGAAAAACCGTTTCCTGTTGATTTCACTGACACCGAAGGGATGGGCTGGAGATAAAGAAAGTGTGGATAACCTGGAAGAAGAAGGAAGTTTTAATGCAACTGCTACTTTGTGGGTATTAGGAAACTATAGCCGCTTCATTCGTCCTGATTATCAACGAATTTCTGTTACTTTAAATGAGTCTATGAGTTTCTTTGGTTCTGCTTGGATTTCACCGCAGCAGGATTGTATCGTAGCGGTGTATACAAACTTATCAAGCAAGGGAGTACGCTTAAATGAGACACGTCAAAATTGGCCTGGGGAACTTAAGTCTATAAAAACTTATACAACCTCTGCAAATAAACAATTGGTTGAGAAGGTTTTAGAAACTGAAGACTCTGTTGTGTTAGATGCAGAAAGTGTGACAACTGTAGTCTATGAACTAAAATAAAAAAGTTATATGAAGAACAAGGCATTTTTAACTATTCTTTTAGGGTTGTTGGTGTGTACTATCGTACAGGCCCAAGTTTCTTTTGGCGAAGCCAAAAAATTTAATGAGAATTGGCTGTTTAGTTTATCGGACGATAGTCTGGGTGCTTCTGTATCATATAACGACAGTAAGTGGAGAAAGCTGGATTTACCGCACGACTGGTCGGTAGAAGGACAGCTTTCTCCTTCACTGGCAAGCTGTACCGGTTATTTACCGGGGGGGATGGGCTGGTATCGGAAACATTTTCAAGTTACCGATAAGGCTGCACGCCATTACATCTATTTTGAGGGAGCATATAACCGCAGCGAGGTTTATCTGAACGGACACTTGCTCGGTAAACGTCCGAATGGATACATCTCTTTTATGTATGATATGACTCCTTACCTGAAGGAAGGAGATAACGTGTTGGCAGTCCGTATTGACCATAGCCGTTATGCCGATTCACGTTGGTATACCGGTTCCGGAATCTATCGGGATGTATGGATGATTTCTGCTCCTGACATTCATTTTGCGCAATGGGGAATAGGTTGGCATGCTACTTCACTGACTGATAAGCAGGCGGTAGTGGCAGTCGATATGGAAGTAGAGAAACATGTGAAGGCTACTGGTACATTGGAGGTTTCTGCAGCACTTTATGATGCAGAAGGTACACTGGTAGCGCAGGGCCGTAAGAAAGTGGCAGATAAAGCTGAGGGTATTGCAAAAGAAACAGTATCATTGAAAGTAAAGAAGCCTCGTCGCTGGAATCTGGATTCACCTTATCTGTATACGTTGAAGACTGAGTTGTTTTGTGACGGTAAACGGATAGATGGCAGTTCGACGAATGTAGGTCTCCGTACGTTGAAGTTCGATGCCAACAAGGGATTTGCCCTGAACGGAAACTGGATGAAGGTAAAAGGAGTATGTCTGCATCACGATGCAGGTGTACTGGGTGCGGTAGTTCCTCCTGAAGTATGGGAGCGTCGTCTGAGAAACCTGAAAGAGATTGGCGTGAATGCCATCCGTATGAGCCATAATCCGCAGGCACCGGTATTGTATGATTTATGTGACCGAATGGGCTTCCTGGTGATGGATGAGGCTTCGGATGAATGGGAATTCCCGAAACGGAAATGGATAAAGGGATGGAATGTCGGTGAACCAAGCTATGAC
The DNA here is from genome assembly GCF_037892625.1 of Phocaeicola sp. ICN-14070. Lineage (NCBI taxonomy): Bacteria > Pseudomonadati > Bacteroidota > Bacteroidia > Bacteroidales > Bacteroidaceae > Phocaeicola > Phocaeicola sp. ICN-14070. Next base: position 8,885 of record NZ_JBBKBF010000047.1, read on the forward strand.
GGAACATTTGATTTCTTTGAGGAATGGATTGAACGGGATGTGACGGATATGGTGCGTCGTGACCGGAATCACCCTTGTATATTCTTGTGGAGTATCGGTAATGAGGTAGACTATCCGAATGACCCTTATTCTCACCCGGTGCTGGATGGTACAACCATTAACCAGCCTATGTTCGGAGGATACAAGCCTGATGCACCGGATGCCATGCGTATCGGTAAGATTGCGAAGCGTCTGGCGGCTTGTGTACGTGCGGTGGACACTTCACGTCCTGTTACCGGTGCATTGGCCGGAGTGGTGATGTCGAATCAAACAGAGTATCCTGAAGCAGTAGATGTAGTAGGATATAATTATACGGAGAACCGTTATGACGAAGATCATGCCACTTATCCTGACCGTGTGATCTACGGTAGTGAAACGGGTGTGGGAATTGAAGCCTGGCATGCGGTACGCGACAAGGAGTTTATTTTCGGACAGTTCCTCTGGACGGGTACGGACTATTTAGGTGAATCTGGCAGATGGCCTTCCAGAGGTTTGTATACCGGTCTGCTGGACTTTGGCAGTTTCCCCAAGCCACGTGGATACTTCCGTGCTTCGCTTTGGAGTGAAAAACCTGTGACTTACATCGGTACATATCCCAAGCACGACTGGGTATCAATGGATGCATGGGATTTATGGAACTACGAACCGGGCCAGTTGATTCGGGTGGTTTGTTATACCAATGCACCGCAGGCTCGTTTGTTGCTGAACGGAAAAGAAGTAGGTCAGATGAAGCCTTACGACGATAAGAGCGGTATCATTTATTGGGATATTCCTTATCAGGATGGTGAACTGCGTGCAGAAGGTTGTGATGCAACAGGAAAAGTGCTTTCATCTTATGTAATCAAGACTTCAGGACGTCCATACGCCTTGCGGGCTACAGTGGATAAGGAAGTCTTGTCACCGGATAAAGCTACCGCACATGTAACGATCGAAGTGGTGGACGAACAAGGTACTATCGTAAAATTAGGCGATAACGACGTAACTTGTCAGATTGAAGGTCCGGCACGTTTGTTGGGACTGGAAGGCTCAAATAACAGCGATATGAGTGATTATACGGATAATCATCACCGTGCATTCCACGGGCGTTTGCTGGCCTATATCCAGACTACAGGTGAGAAAGGTGAGATTCGTGTGAAACTGACGTCTCCTCTTTTGAAAGGAACGGAAGTGGTATTAAAAGCTGAATGATAATGCGAGAATAAAAAACGGGAGCTTCCTCCACTCATCTGGAAAGAAGCTCCCGCTTTTTTATAGTTATTTCGGATATTCTAAGTTGGCTTCTGTCAGTTGTTCCAACACCTCATGCAGGAACTTGGCTGCTTCCCATTTGGCCATGGGAAGGTTCATCATCAGGTAGTTTCCGCAGTCTTTTGCACTGGCTCCCGGCACTTCACCTTCATAATCGGCGATGAAGCGGAAGGTTTCTGTCATCAGCGGAGCAATGTCTTTGGATTGTAAATCGCCTTTTACTATCAGGTAGTTTCCGGTCAGACAGCCCATTGGTCCCCAATAGATAATCTTGTCGGCCCATACCGGATGATTGCGCAGGAAAGTAGCTGCCAGGTGTTCAATGGTGTGGATAGCGGCAGGACCTAAGACTGGTTCACGGTTAGGCTCTTTCATACGAATATCGAAGGTAGTAACGATTTCACCTCCAACTTCATCTTTGCGTGACACGAAAATACCGCGTTGCAAACGAATATGGTCTACTGTAAAGCTTGGTATCTTTTTCATAAAGTGATTATAGTTTGTTGGGTAATGCTTTCAGGAAAGTTTCAGTAACGTGGAAAGAACGGTCGGCCATTTCCCCCCAGAAATTCTGGTATTGTTCAAAGTGCTTGTCAGCTCCCGGAGTGTCACTGATGATGCGGAAACTGATGAAAGGGATCTGATAGAGGTAGCATACCTGGGCAATGGAAGCCGATTCCATATCTACAGCCAGTCCTTCCGGGAAGTTATGCTTGATTTCGTCCAGTTCGCTGCGGTCGGTAATAAACTTGTCGCCTGTACAAATCAGTCCTCCGTGGATAGCCGTTTCTGTATCGAGTGAAAGGGCACACTGGAAGAGGGTTTCATTTCCCTGAAAGAAAGTAGGGAGACCCTGAATCTGTCCGTAGGCATTGCCTTCGCCGCACCATACGTCATGGTATACAATCTGCTGGCTGACTACTACGTCCATCACTTTCAGACAAGTGTCGATTCCGCCGGCTACCCCGGTACTGATGATGCAGTCGGGCTGGAAGTTGCGGATAAGTTCGACCGTTCCGGCAGCGGCATTCACTTTGCCGATGCCACATTGCATCAGGATGATGGTATTTTGCTTGATGTTTCCTTCAATATAGGTGAAGGGACCTTCTTTACGTTCAGTCTTGTTCTCGAGTTGATTAGCCAGTTGCTTCTGTTCGGAAGACATGGCCGTAATGATTCCTATTTTCATGCGTTAAAAAAGATTTTCAGCGGCAAATTTACGACTTTTCAGGCAGTATTGTGTTATCTTTGCCTGCCGAAAACATTAATTATGAATAATATGAACTTGTTCAAGAAACTATTACCCGATGTAGTGGTAATCGTGCTTTTTGCCCTTATTTCGTTTGCGTATTTCTATCCTGCGGTAAATGAAGGACGAATTCTGGCTCAGCACGATGCGGTAGCCGGCATTGGTTCTGGACGTGAAATGAGTGAATACCTGGAGAAGACTGGTGAGCGTACGCGCTGGACAAATTCCATTTTTGGAGGAATGCCTACCTACCAGATGTCTCCGAGCTATGATTCTACCGATACGTTGGGCTGGATTCAGCAGGTATATCATCTGTTCCTGCCTACTTACGTGTGGTATGTGTTTGTCATGCTGCTGGGTTTTTACATTCTTTTGCGTGCATTTGATTTTAAAGTGTGGATGTCAACCCTGGGTGCCATTATCTGGGCATTCTCGTCTTATTTCTTCATCATCATTGCGGCCGGTCATATCTGGAAGTTTGTAGCATTGGCCTATATTCCTCCTACAATTGCCGGTATGGTGCTGGCTTATCGTGGTAAGCTGTTGGCTGGAGGGATTGTAACGACCTTGTTTGTAGCCTTGCAGATTGTGGCCAACCATCCACAGATGAGTTACTATTTCTTGTTTGTCATGCTGTTCATGGCCATTGCGTATGGAGTGATGGCATGGCGGGAGAGGAAGATGCCTCAATTTATCAAAGCCAGTGTGGTACTGGTAATCGCGGGCCTGTTGGGCGTGTGTGTGAACTTGTCAAACTTGTATCATACGTATGAGTACAGCAAGGAGACCATGCGCGGCAAAAGTGAGCTGGTAAAGGAGAACAGTGCAAACCAGTCCAATAGCGGATTGGAACGAAGCTACATCACACAGTGGAGCTATGGCATCGGAGAAACTTTCTCGCTGCTGGTTCCGAATGTGAAAGGAGGTGCTTCTGTTCCTTTGGCTCAAAATGAGAAAGCCATGGAAAAGGCCGACCCTAACTATATGGGATTGTATAGTCAGCTGGGACAGTATTGGGGTGAACAGCCGGGTACTTCCGGTCCGGTATATGTAGGTGCCTTTGTCATGTTCCTCTTCATTTTGGGATTGTTTATCGTAAAAGGACCGATGAAGTGGGCACTGGTGGGTGGAACCGTATTCTCCATATTACTTTCCTGGGGACATAACTTTATGGGCCTGACAGATTTCTTTATTGACTATGTGCCCATGTACAGCAAGTTCCGTGCGGTATCTTCTATTCTGGTTATTGCAGAGTTTACCATACCGTTGCTGGCCATTATGGCGTTAAAAGAAGTGGTAGAACGTCCGCAGTTGTGGAATGAATCACGTAAGTCTTTCTATATTACTTTTGCTTTGACGGGAGGTCTTTCTTTGCTGTTTGCATTGGCGCCAGGCTTCTTCTTCCCTTCGTATGTGTCTTCTGCCGAAATGAACGCATTGCAGAATGCGATTCCGGCCGATCAGCTGGCTCCGATTTTAATTAACTTGGAAGAGATACGTAAGTCCATCTTTACTTCGGATGCCTGGAGGAGCTTCTTTGTCGTATTGATAGGAGCTGTGTTGTTATGGGGATACTGTGCCGGAAAACTGAAAGCACAGCTGCTGGTTGGTTTGCTGGCTTTGCTTTGTCTGGTAGATATGTGGAGTGTAAACAAGCGCTATCTGTATGACGAGCAGTTTGTGGCAAAGGGCACAGAAATGCAGCCTTTCCTGGAACCTTCGGAGACAGACAAGCAGATACTTCAGGACAAGTCTCTGGATTATCGTGTATTGAATCTGTCGGTCAATACCTTTAATGAGAATAATACAGCCTACTGGCACAAAAGTATTGGAGGGTATCATGCAGCGAAGCTTCGCCGTTATCAGGAAATGATTGATGAGCACATTCAGGGTGAAATTACGGCTCTGTATAAGACTTTACCCTCGGTAGGAGCTGATTTAAGTCAGGTAGGTGATACGTTGACTCCGGTGCTGAATATGCTGAATACACGTTATTTCATCATTCCGTTGCAGCAGGGCAAGACTATTCCGATGTTTAATCCTCATGCATTAGGCAATGCCTGGTTTGTTAACGAGGTGCAGTATGTGAACAATGCCAATGAAGAAATAGAAGCGTTGCATCAGGTAAATCCGGCCCACGTAGCAGTGGTAGATAAAAAGTTCCAGAACGAAGTGAAAGCTTCTGTAGGTGCCGACAGCCTGAGTACGATTGTATTGACCAGCTATGAACCTAATGCGTTGAAGTATGAGGTAAACTCTCCGAAGGGCGGTACGGTAGTCTTTGCTGAGATTTACTATCCGGGATGGCGTTCGTTCATTGATGGAGAAGAGGTATTGCATGGCCGTGCAGATTATATCTTGCGTGCGATGAATGTACCAGCTGGAAAGCATGTGGTAGAATTTACCTTTGACCCGCAATCACTCCATGTGACGGAAACTATTGCTTTCATTGCATTGGGCATATTGGGCTTGGCAATATTGGTCGCCATTGTGCTGGCTCTAAAGAAAAATAAGAAGTAAACAGGCCGGGAAGTTTGTTTGAAGAAATAAAAGCGTTCCAGTGAAGAGGCTCAGGCCACTTAACTGGGACGTTTTTTAGTTTTCAGGGCCCGGATGACAAACCAGGCATGACGCAGTACGGTAGATACTACACCGTAATGCTTGCACATGATGCGGAAACGTTCTTTTAGGGAAGCTTTGTGGTTGCGTGTAGTCATTCCTTCATTCAGGTAGTCGATAAGCACCAGATGAGTGTGGTGGAGTACCTGGCTTTTCTTCATGATGCGGATGCACCAGTCAAAGTCTGCTGAAAAACGATAATGAAGGTTGTAGGGCTCTACAAGGTCACGTCGTGCGAAGAAAGCCTGGTGACATACGAGCATGCCTTCCTTGAAACTTTTCCAGTTCAGGTTTTCTGGAGGAGCCAAGCGGCGCATGTGCAGGAAGTGTCCTTCTTCGTCCACAATGGCTGTGTCACCATATAGCACATCCGGAAGTGTGGACTCTGTAATGGAGTGTACCATCAGCTGGAGAGTATCATCCTCATGCAGTTCGTCGCCTGCATTCAGGAAGCAAAGGTAATCACCGGTGGCCAGCTTGATTCCCTTGTTCATGGCATCATACAGTCCTTTATCCGGCTCACTGATTACGGTATGTATATGTTCCTTGTATTGTTCAATGATTTGTAAAGTTCTGTCCTTGGAACCTCCGTCCACGATGATGTATTCCACATTCTTGTAGGTCTGGGTGATGACACTCTGAATAGTGTCCTCCAGTACGGCTCCGGCATTATAAGTAACCGTGATGATGGAAAACTTCGGATGTAAATGATGAATGTTATGCATTTTTTCCGGTGATGTGGTTGTATATTTGAATGTATTGGCTGGCTACAGTTGCTTCAGAGTAGGTTGTCACAGCCTTGCGATAGGCTTCGGAGCTTAATGTTTCGTAGTCTCCCTCTGTCAGCGTCCAGCAAATGCCGTTGGCCAGGTCGTCAGCCGATTTATATTGGGCCACGTAGCCATTGTGTAAATGGTCAATCATTTGCGGAATACCTCCTACATTAAATCCTACACAAGGAATGCCACAGGCCATTGCCTCGACAATGGTATTTGGTAGGTTATCCTGCAAGGAAGGAGTGACGTAGAGGTCGACGGCATTGTATATATCTACCAGCTCTTTTTCATTGCTCACGTAATTCATGGGATAGATAGGGAAGGGGAAAAGTGATTTGCACTGTTCGGCCTGACTTCCTAATACCACTACTCCTAATTGCTGACTCAATTCCGGTTCCTGTTGAGCCAGCAGTTTGCATGCTTCAATCAGGTAGTCTATTCCTTTACGCTTATCCGTAATTTTCATGGAACCGAACAAAAGAAGCTTCTTGTCGGTGGGCAGGTGCAGCTTTTCGCGTGCGAATTTCTTGGCACGCGGCTTGAATAGATTGGTATTAATCGCATTGGGAATGTTTGTAATGGTGTGTTCTTGCAGCAGGCTGCTTTTGCGTGCCATGGCTTCCAGCCATTGGCTGCAGGCGATAAACGTGATGGGAGCCGTAGTGTAGAGCTTTTGCTTTTTATGGAATGTCTTTTCCGACAAGTCATGATGATGAGGCTTCAGTAGAAGCGGACAGTCATGACATTGTGCGGTATATTTCTCGCATTCCCCGGAATAATGGCAGATGCCGGTGAAAGGCCACATGTCGTGCATAGTCCATACCACAGGCTTTCCGGAAGCAAGAATGCGCTGGATATCTTTCAAGGAAAGCATGCCTTGGTTAATCCAATGCAGGTGAATCACATCTGCCTGACGGAATTCTGGTAAGGAGGTAATATCTGTACCCGTGTTGGCAATATCCACCGCAAAAAGGTTATGCCGTTTGAATCCGTTGGCTGCCCAGATGACAATTCGTTCCCAGGTGAACTGCCAGATTCTGCGCCATGATTTCTTGAGGGCAACCACCGTCACCTGATCGGTTTGCTTGTTACGGACCAGCATCTTGGCTTTTATTCCGTTGTTCTTTAAAGCTTCCATCAGTCGGTTGGCTGCGATGGCAGCTCCTCCGATGCGTTCTGCGGTATTGATGATCAGTACTCTCATTAGTCTGTCGGCTTAATTTTATTGCAAAGGTACATTATTCTTTTTTGAAAGCATGCTACCGGTTAAATCTTTTTAGCAGGACTTCCGAAAGTTCACGGCTGTAATTTTCCAGGTTGTAGGTCGTTTCTGCAAGTTTTCTACCGTTTTCTCCCATTTTGAGGGCTTGTTCCGGATGGTCATGCAGATATTGTAAAGCCTTTTCCCATCCTGCCACATCACCGTAATCTACTAACATACCGGCTTGTTCCAGTTCCAGATTCATTTCAAAGTTGGTGTTTCGGGTTGAAATGATTGGAAGCCCGAGTGCCAGTGCCTCTACCAGCGTAGTTAGTCCGACAGTGTAAGGATAGTTAAGGCAGGAAATGACGACAACTTTTGAGCGAGCTACCTCCAGTGCTAACTGATACGGTATGATACCTTCTACTATGTGGATATGGATATTGTTTTTCCCTTGAAACCGGTTGGTGATTTCCTCATATTTCTGGTCACCGTTAGCTGGGGAAGTATAGAGGTCGAATTCCAGTCCGGTATGGCTGAAAGCCTGGAGTAAGGTTGCCAGATCTCGATTTTCCTTTCCTGTAGAGATGAACTCTTTGTCTTTCGCCTCATTCCGCATGCGGTCGTAGAAGTCCAGATCGGCCCCCCAATGGATAAGGTACATGTCTTTTTCTTTTACCTTTCCAGTTTTCAGGGAATCGTCTATTAATGCCTTGCTGAAAAAGAACATACAGTCTATACCCTTATAGAAAAGGCGGGAAAGAAGATTTTTCAGCCAACCTTTGCTTTGGGGGACGGCTTGGTGATGCCAGACGGCTATTGGTTTACGGAACAGGCCGAGAGCTCGTAAGAATATGAGAAGTTCCAGTCCCCGGTAAGAGGTGCCATAAACTACATCATAATTTTCTTTACACCTCAGAATGGCGTGTAGGTTATACCACATCAGTTTCCAGCGTGAGGTGAAATGTTTGTATGGGTGAAGCACTGGGTCAATCCCGTTTTTAGGGAAGTGGGTAAGTCCGTATAGGATATGTCCAGGATGTGTATGCTCCTTCCATTCTTTTAGGGCAGAAGCAATAGGTCGGGTGTGGTAATAGTATATTTTCATGCGCCGAAGTCTCCTTTCAATGTACGTTTGATGCGTCGTATGGCCTTTGCCATGAATGAATTGGTGCGGGCATAGTAGCGGACATAGGCATTACGTGCCTGTATATTTTCTTCTATAGGGGAAATCTTTTTTACAGGAAGTCGCTCCATGTACAATTCGGATGCGTACAATCCTCCTCCGCCGCAGTTGGTACCGCTTCCATCGAATCCTTCGTTTTGCACCAGCGATTTCCCGACGTTAAGCGAGAGTATGCCTTTTAGAAAAAGTGAAGCATTCCAGCGAATGGCCCATGAATTATTTTTACCTTCAATTTGCCGGCGCAGCATACGGGTGTAACCATATTTGCCGTTAAAGTCGAAGGTATAGGTAAGCTTTCTGCTTTCCAGTTCTGTCAGCAGTGCCTTTCCGTCGGCATTGAAATGTTTCCAGGCGCGGTCCCAGGTACCCCAACCCCAGCTTCCGGTCCATTTAATGAGAAAAGTATCGGGCAGGGAGGGGTCATGAGTAAAATCACAGGCCTGGATATGACCTACCCGCTCTTCATCACGATAAGTTTCCAAGGCATCATTCATGAACTGCAGGAAATGAGGGGCCACGACGAGGTCGTCTTCCAGTACGATGACACGACCGTAACGGTTTATCAGGGTTGTCACTCCATCGATGATACTACGGGCGAGTCCCCAGTTTTCCGCACGTTCGGTAATGGTTATTTTCTTGAATCCTTGTATTGACCGGATAAAAGCGCGTACTTCTTTTACGGCAGCCTGTGATGTTTCATCTTTTGCCGCATCCGAATAGATAAACAATTCGCTTTCGGCTGCCAGTTCATTTTTCAGTAGTGCCTGGATATTCCGGCGGACATGTTCCGGACGGTTATATACAAATAGCAGGATAGGTGCGTAGGTGTTCGTCATTTTATTTGAGGGATTTTACTAATTTAATGATTCGGTTTCCGAAGTGTTTCCAGTTGTTCTCATCCAGAAAGCTCCGATAGTCTTCAAAGGATATGGGAGTCGTTTTATAGCAAGCGACCGTTTTTTCTATATCCTCGTAGTTATGAAACGTGTAGACGTTCAGGCGCTTTTCACGTGCATAATCCTTAAATGAACCTACTTCTGGTCCGATAATCTTGCTTCCGAAAGAGAGTGAATCCATCAGAATTCCTGAACTCAGCACCGAATCAGGACAATAAGGGGCAAGCACAAACGCCGATTTCCGGATATAGTGTGCCAGTTCCTCGAATGAAGGGCTTTCACAGATAAAAGTGACGTTCGGGGGCGCTATCTGGCGTATCTCATTGGCTAATGAATTCGGTGAACATTTTCCAATAATACATACTTTGAGGTCTTGCGGGTTGTTCTTCAGATAGGAAAGATATTCCAGTACTCCTTTATAGGGTGAGATGTTTCCCCAGATAAGTATGTCGTATTCCGGTATTTCTGCAGGTAGTGATTCCGGCAGACGGTTTTTGGTAGGATGATGAAGGAAATGTATCTTTCCGGCGGCATAGGGATAATGAGCCTCAATCATTTTCACACCTTCGGTGGCATGCGTCAGGATAAGGTCCGATTTTTGTGCGATGAAGCGGGTGAGGAATTTTTTCAATCGTGCATGGCCTCCAGCATGAGGCTTTTTGTTGTGTAATACCCATACTATTTTTCGTCCGCATAGTTTCAGCAGTATGACGAAGCAGACTGCCACAACAGACTGCAATGGTCCGTATTTGAAATCGGGAATACTTTCAAACCAGTTAAATATAAATACATCTCCCCACCGTTTGGGAGGCAGCAGGCTGAACAATGGGTTCTTGTGTGGCGGATTGACCACTTTGGATACATTTTCCTGTTCTAATGCAGCTACAAAATCACGGATATAAGGATTGGCCTTTTGGTGAGGAAGGATGTGCAAACGTGGAAAAACGGTGAAGCGAATCATATTCTTACGATTTTAACAGATGATGAACTGGCTGCAGTCGCGAATGAAATACAATGGTGTGAAAAATGACTTGATACATGATTGCAGCGGGTTGTGATAGGGATAAAGCTGTTTACGGTTGTGGCAGCAGAGCATACAGCTTTGCAGAATGCCCCATAAATTCCCTTTTTTCATGCAACGTATAATTTTTGCAGCTGCATAGTCTGTAAAGGGGTAATCGCTTAGAGCCATGAAATAACGTTGGGTAATTTTGCGCTTATCCTTATTGCTTAGGGTTTGTACTGCGGATACCAATCCTTTCAGCAAGCTGTAGTGGCTGCTGCTCAGATAAGAAGTGGCTTGGGGATGACGGCGCCAGTACACCAATGCTTCATTTATGAATCTTATAGGTCCGCAGGTCACGGCTGCCAGCATCAACAGTGAATCGTAGGATATACGATGTTCCTTTTCCACAGCTTCCATGAAGCGCGGAAGGATGGTGCGGCTGAAAAAGCATTCATGACCGGGCACATAGGGTTTCATCAATAGGAAAAGCGGGTTATAAAGTACGTTGGATGAATTTTTCATTCCCAGGGAGTGTGTGATGTCTGTTGTGAAGAGCTGGGAATTGTGGAATAACAGGCTGTAGCCTTCGACGTGTTTCATCAGTACCTCAATCTTGTCGGTACGCCAAATGTCATCCTGGTCGGTCGAGGCAATGTATTCTCCTGTAGCCCGGGTGAAAGCGGTTGAGAAATTATAGTTGAAGCCCAGTGACTGTTCGTTCACAAACAGCTTTACGCGGGAATCCTTCTGCTGGTATTCGCGGACAATTTCAACTGTACGATCGGTAGAACGGTCATCCTGGATAATCAGTTCGTAAACGGGGCAGGTTTGGTTCAGGATGGATTCAATCTGTTCCCGGAGATATTTCTCTCCGTTATAGGTACACATTACTACCGAAACTTTTACCTGTGGCGTAAGGGCTTCTTTCATAAAAGGTTTTATTTGTAATTTCTATCTGCAAAAGTAATAAAGATAGATAAACTTATCTTATTTTTTTCTTGTCTTCTTCAGCAGATAGCTGAGGCTTTCCTTGAAGGTTTCTGAACCGCATATCCACATCAGTCCTCCATAGAGTATGGCTGTAACGGTTATCTTGGTAAGGATGAGCAGATAGATGTCAGTTATATGCCCAGTGATAAAGTAGGCCGCAGCTATGGCAAGTAGAGCTATACCAGCATACGGAACTACATCTTTTAGTGCGGCCCATAGAGAAAGTTTTATCTCACGGAACACAAAATAATGCCATACAAACAGCCATCCGATATTAATAGCCACATAGACTGTCAGCATGTTTTTCAGTCCGTACGGGCTGAGTATCAGCATGGCAATCAATTGCAGGATGCCCAATGTGATGGTATTCCACATGAAGATATTGGATTTCCCTTTGCTGATAATAAGGTTTGAATAGAGGGCTGTAATGGGGATAAATGCGCCACCTATTGCAAGTATTTGCAGGATATGTGCGCTTGGTAGCCATTTGGCTGTGATGGTAATCGTAATCAGTTCTGGAGCGATGAACGATAATCCCAACATGGAAGGAAAAGCAATGAAGGCTGTGAATCGGAGCATTTTGCGGAAAACGCGCTGCTGGCGTGTCTGGTCGCTTCCTACCTGATTGAACATGGGCTGTGCCACACTGCCTACCATGCTGCTGATAAAGGAGTGCCCCATGTAGTTCCATTTGTTGGCTTGGTTAAATTGTCCAACTTCTTTTTCGGAATAGTATTTCCCTAAAATGATGGAAAACAAGTTATTGTTGATATGATTGAAGATATTGGTTATCATCAGTTTGGCACTGAAGTTTACCATCCCTTTCAGAGGTTTGAAACTGAATTTCAGGGTGGGTCTCCAGGGTGAAAAACTCCACAGGCAGATGTTCAGGACGCTGATGTAGACAATGCTTTGTGTTGCAATGCTCCAGTAAGAACATCCCAAGCAGGCCATAATGATTCCTACGATGCCTGAAACGGCTAGTCCGCTGATGCTGGCAATGGTTTTTTGTTTGACCATCAGGTTGCGGAACAAATAAGCGTTCTGTGAAATGCCCAGGCTGGAAATAACAAAGCCTAAAAAAGCATATCGAGCCAGAGGAATCAGATTTTCATTGTCGTAGAAATCGGCTATCAGTGGGGCACAGAAAAACAAGATGAGGTAGAGTGTGACACTTATGGCGCTGCTGAACCAGAATACAGCGTTGTAATCTTCGTGGCGGATTTCTTTCTTGTTGGCAAGTGCCGAAGTGAATCCGCTTTCCTGAAGAGATGCTGCAATGAGAGAAAAGATACTCAGCATACCTATCATACCGTAATCGGTATCATTCAGAATGCGTGAAGTCACGATTCCGAATATCAGGTTCAAGAGCTGCATAGCACCGTTATTGATGCCACTCCAAAACAAGCCTTTCGCCGTTTTTTCTTTAAGTGACTCTGCCATATTTGAGGATTGTGTGGAGTTTATGAGGAAAAGAAAATTGAGAATGGCGGGATTCTCTTATCCGCTCATTCTCAATTTCTTTAATTATTTAAAGTAGATTATTTTACTTCGCTTCCTGGTTTTACTTCGTTCAAAGTAGTGGTAACGGACAATGAACCGTCAAAGTTTTCTGCGCTGAGAATCATACCTTCGCTCACCAGGCCGTTTTTGAACTGACGAGGAGCTAAGTTGGCGATAAACAGCACTTGCTTGCCTACCAAGTCTTCCGGTTTGTAATGCTGAGCAATACCGCTGACAATGGTACGGTTTTCCAGTCCGTCGGCAATCTTGAATTTCAGCAGCTTCTTCATCTTAGGTACATTTTCGCATTCCAATACAGTACCTACACGGATGTCGAGTTTCTCAAATTCTTCGAAAGCAATGGTCGGTTTAATCGGATTAGCCTTGTAATTGGCTGCTTCGTTGGCCTTCTTGGTAGCCAGCAATTTATCTACCTGTGCCTGAATAACGTCGTCTTCAATCTTTTCGAACAACAGTTCAGGCTTGTTCAGCTGATGGCCTTCTGCCAGCAAGTCTGTACGTCCCAGCTGTTCCCAGTCGAAGCTTTCCATGTTCAGCATCTTGCGCAGTTTTTCAGAACTGAACGGCAGGAACGGTTCAAAAGCAATGGCCAGGTTGGCAACCAACTGCAGTGAAATGTTCAGGATGGTAGCCACACGTGCCATGTCGGTTTTAGCCAGTTTCCATGGTTCTGTATCTGCCAAGTATTTGTTTCCGATGCGGGCCAGGTTCATGGCTTCTTTCTGTGCGTCGCGGAATTTGAACACGTTCAGCAGTTTTTCTACTTCTTCTTTTACGTCGGCAAATTCCTTCAGTGTTTCACGGTCGTAGTCGTTCAATTCACCACAAGCCGGAACCTTTCCATCGAAATATTTGTGAGTCAGCACCAGGGCACGGTTTACGAAGTTACCGTATACTGCTACCAGTTCGTTGTTGTTACGAGCCTGGAAATCTTTCCATGTAAAGTCGTTGTCCTTAGTTTCCGGAGCGTTAGCAGTCAGCACGTAGCGCAATACATCCTGTTTGCCAGGGAAATCCTGCAGGTACTCGTGCAACCATACTGCCCAGTTGCGTGAAGTTGAAATCTTGTCACCTTCCAGGTTCAGGAACTCGTTAGAAGGTACGTTGTCCGGAAGAATGTAGCTTCCTTCTGCCTTCAACATGGCCGGGAATACGATACAGTGGAACACGATGTTATCTTTTCCAATGAAATGAATCAGGCGTGTTTCAGGGTCTTTCCACCATTTCTCCCATGAATCGGGCAACAGTTCTTTTGTGTTAGAGATATAGCCGATAGGTGCATCGAACCATACATACAATACTTTTCCTTCTGCACCTTCTACCGGAACCGGAATACCCCAGTCAAGGTCGCGGCTCACGGCACGAGGCTGCAGCCCCATATCCAGCCAACTCTTGCACTGTCCGTATACATTCGGACGCCATTCCTTGTGATCTTCCAGAATCCATTTGCGCAACCAGCCTTCGTGTTTGTCAAGTGGCAAATACCAGTGTTTGGTTTCCTTCATGACAGGCTGGCTTCCGCTGATGGCACTTTTCGGGTTTATCAGTTCTGTAGGAGAAAGTGTACTTCCACATTTCTCGCACTGGTCGCCGTAAGCACCTTCTGCATGGCAGCGAGGGCATTCTCCCGTGATGTAACGGTCAGCTAAGAATGTGTGAGCTTCCTCGTCATAATATTGCATGGAAGTTTTTTCGATAAACTCATGCTTGTCATACAATTTACGGAAAAAGTCAGATGCTAACTGATGGTGAGTGGGTGAAGAGGTACGTCCGTACACATCGAATGAGATACCGAACTCTTTGAAAGAATCCTTGATGAGGGTATGATAACGGTCTACGATATCTTGTGGAGTTACGCCTTCTTTTTTGGCGCGGATAGTGATGGGCACTCCATGCTCATCCGAACCTCCGATAAAGAGCACGTCTTCTTTTTTCAGGCGCAGATAGCGCACGTAAATATCGGCCGGCACATAAACCCCTGCCAGATGGCCGATATGGACCGGACCGTTTGCGTATGGCAGAGCCGATGTAACGGTCGTTCGTTTAAAGTTCTTTTCCATATACGTATATAGTTTATTCTAAGTTGCAACCTTACGATGTGCAAAGATACGATTTATTTGGAAATTATTCTTTTTTGAGGCGTGCGAAGCGAATTTTTCGGGATGCGATAAAGCATAAAGTCAAATCTCTTGGAATAAAGTTACTTTTATTGGAGAGATTTTTATGTTTCCCATGAGGGAAACATAGGTTTCTCAATGCGGAACCGTATGTTTCTGGTTCGGAAAACGTAGGTTTCTCTGTGGGGAAACGTAGAAAATATAAAGGGATTCTTCAAAATGGGCAGAAATGTTCTATGTTTCATGTTCGTAAGCATGTTCCGTTTATTTCCGAATCTTATTAATAGATATTTTTAAGACTTAAAAATCAGTCTTTAAAAGTGATGAAGAGAAGAAAAATGCATACTTTTGTATTCGAAACTAAAATCCTTAAATAAATAGTATGAGAAAAATCGCTGGTTTTATTTGTTCATGGTTTAGCGTTTTCTTAATCAATATAGATTATAATTTTTAGTATGAGTGCCGTTGATTTCTGCAGAAACGGTTATTTCTTAAGATAAATATGTAAACTTTAAATTTGATACAATGAGACATTTGATTCTATGTAGTGTGATGTGGTTGTGTGGGCTGATGATGGCCGTAGGCCAGAATGTGCCACAAGTGATTCCTGCCTTGCAGCAGTGGAAATCGTCAAAAGGAAAACTGGTACTTCCAGAAACAGGGAAAGTGATTGTATCTTCGGATGAAGAAAATGAGCTGAAAGGAGAGGCCGAAATCCTGGCGCAGGACCTGAAGGAAATGTTTGGTTGGGAGTACAGCGTCGTAGTAGGAAAGAAAGAAAAAGGAACTGTCTATCTGACTTTGAGTAAGCCGGACAAAGCTTTGGGTGAAGAAGGGTACCGGATGAATATTCAGGGTGAGGTTACCATTGAGGCACCTACCTCCAAAGGTGTTTTCTGGGGTACGCGTACGTTACTTCAGATGATTCATAATCAACCGGAGGGATTGATGAAAGGACGGGCTACAGACTTTCCTTTGTATCCGAGCCGAGGATTTATGATTGATGTGGCTCGTAAGTTCTTTACGATGGACTATTTGCGTGATTATGTCAAGATTCTTTCGTTCTATAAACTGAATGAGTTGCAAGTACATTTGAACGACAATGGCTTTGTGGAATTTTTTGGGAATGACTGGAACAAAACGTATGCGGCTTTCCGTTTGGAAAGTGAACGTTTCCCAGGGCTGACAGCTAAGGACGGTTCTTATACAAAAGAGGAATTCCGTGATTTCCAGATTATGGCTGCACGTTATGGTATTAATGTGATTCCGGAGATTGATGTGCCTGCTCACTCATTAGCCTTTACACAATATAATCCGCGTCTGGCTGCTGATAATAAAGAATATGGTATGGACCATTTGGATTTATACAAACAAGAGGTGTATGATTTTGTGGATACCTTGTTCGATGAATATCTGTCGGGCGAGAATCCCGTGTTTGTAGGACCGGAGGTGCATATCGGTACAGATGAGTATAACCGGAAAGAATCAGAACAATTCCGTCACTTTACAAATCATTATCTTGATTTTGTATCGAAATACGGTAAGACTCCGCGTTTGTGGGGAAGCTTGAATGTGATGAAAGGAAATACACCTATTGATTTGAAGGGCAAAGTGGTGAGTGCATGGAACTATGATTGGATGGATGTGCAGACTTGTCTGGATGCGGGTGCCAAGGTCGTGAATTTGTGTGATGGACTGTTGTATCTGGTGCCTGCAGCACATTATTATTATGACTTCTTGAATTATCAGTGGCTGTATGAAAACTGGATGCCGGAGATGATGCGGATGGACGATCCGAAGATGACCGTACGTCATCCTAACTTCTTGGGTGCAATGCTGGCGGTTTGGAATGACCGTGTGGGTAATGGTATCAGTGAGCAGGATGTACATTACCGTACCTTCCCAGGCTTGCAGGTGGTGTGTGAAAAGATGTGGAAAGGTGAAAATGCAGATAAAGTGCCTTTTGAACAGTTCATGGCGCTTTGCGCTACTACTCCTGAGGCTCCGGGTGTAAACTTGTTGGCTAAGGTAGACAAGCAGACTACACTGATTGAAGCAGGAAAAGAAGTGACTTTGTCTGGTACAGAGGTTGTAACTACGGAAGTAGATGAAATAGGCTATCCTTATGCGGTGGAATTTGAATTGTGTCCGGATACGACGCCTAATGTTGATGCCATATTGTTCAAAGGTCCGCATTCAGAATTTGTTTCCAACTGGCAGAATACCGGTAAGTTTGCTTTCCGTCGTGATGGCTATGAGTTTGTGTTCCATGCATATCGTTTGCCTGCCGGACAATGGAGTAAAGTAAGAATTGAGGGTGATGTAAAAGGTACTTCTCTGTTTGTGAACGGGCAGCTTCAGGAAAGATTGGAAGGTCGTGTCGGAGAGGTGTATAACGAGAAAAGGCAGCGGAAAGATCGCTTCTGGTATCAGGAAACTTTAATTTTCCCCTTGAAACAGTTGGGGGATACCAAAATGGGATTTAAAGGAAAAGTTAGAAATTTAGTATGTATTCCACTTTAATATTGTAAATGCTATGATTAGAATTTATCGTTTTTTGATGGTCCTGGGACTTCTGGTATGGATGGCTCAGAATGTATCTTCGCAAAGCAGATACGATAAAGACAAACTTTATAATGTGTTCCCTGCAAAGGTATCAAATAAGGTACTGGGTTATGATAAGGGTTCGTCTGTAATATTGAAATCATTGAGTAAGGACGACCAGGCACAGCAGTGGAACATTAACGAGCTATCGGGAAGTTTCCGTTTGGTGAATGTATTCGAGGACAAGGCGCTGAGAGCTGATGTAGACCATAAGGCATTGGCCGTTACAGAGGTGAATGGAAGTGATGAGGCGCAGTTGTGGAACATACAGGAAACCGCAAACGGGGTAAGACTGGCTCCGGCTAATACTCCATCACTTATGCTGGTATGTCAGAAAGATGGCCGTCTGCAGTTGATGGATAGAAAGAAGGCTGAAACGATGGAAGCTTCTTTGTTCCAGATACGGGTAAGCGCTGTGCCTATGCCCGAAGGAGCGGGTATGGCTGCACGCGAAAAAGTGTACTGGGAAGATGAAACTCGCTTTGAAGAAAATAAGGAAGCAGGTCATGCCACGTACATGCCTTATCCTTCAGAGAAAGATATGCTGGCAGACAAGGCTTTCTATGACCGCCCTTGGGAGGAAGTACATAACTCTGCCTATATGCTGCTGAACGGTACATGGGCTTTTCATTGGGTGTCAGAACCTTCAAAACGTCCGCTGGATTTTGATAAGGAAGATTTCGATGTATCGGGATGGGACCGTATTCCTGTGCCGTCTAACTGGGAAATGCAGGGCTACGACCGTCCGATTTATGCTAATGTAGAATTCCCGCATGCCAACACACCGCCTTATATTCAGGCTCGTAAAGGTTTTAACGATGGCGGAAAGAACTATGGTATCAATCCGGTAGGTTCGTATGTACGTATGTTTAACTTGCCGGAAGGCTGGGATGGAAAACGTACTTTCATTCATTTCGGTGGTATTTACAGTGCAGCTTTTGTGTATCTCAACGGAAAATATGTAGGCTATTCACAAGGAGCAAACAATGTAGCTGAGTTTGATGTGACCAAGTACCTGAAACCGGGCGAAAATCGTCTGGCTGTGCAGGTGTTCCGCTGGTGTGACGGTTCTTATCTGGAATGTCAGGATATGTTCCGCATGAGTGGTATCTTCCGTGATGTGTATTTATATAATGTACCGAAAGTCAGCGTGCGCGACCATTACATTACTTGTCTATTGGATAAAGACAAGAACTATAAAAGTGGAACCATGAATGTGAAGTTGTCTTTGGATAACCGTGACAAGCTGAAGGGTACCAAGAATCTGCTGGTGCGTCTGTTAGATCCGGAAGGCCGTAAGGTAGCCGAATCGGAGGTGGCTGTGAAATACGCTCCTTCTTCTCCGGTAAGTACGGCTAATGTGTCATTCGATTTGTCCGGTTTGTCTTTGTGGACTGCTGAAACTCCTACATTGTATACTGTGCAAGTGATACAGCGTCAGGGAGGAAAAGATGAAATGGCTTTCTCTACGAAGTACGGTTTCCGTGACATAGAGGTGAAAGGGGCATTACTTTACTTGAATGGCAAACGAGTGTTCTTCAAGGGAACCAACCGTCACGATACGCATCCGGTATATGGTCGTGCGGTGACAACAGAGTCTATGCTGTGGGATGTGCTGACTATGAAACAGAACAATATTAATACGATTCGTACGTCTCATTATCCGAATGCAGCCAAAATGTATGCTATGTTTGACTACTATGGTTTGTACACAATGGATGAGGCTGACCTGGAAGACCATGCCAACCAGTCTATTAGTGACATGCCTTCCTGGATACCTTCATTCGTGGACCGTATTGACCGGATGGTGCTGAGAGACCGCAATCATCCGAGTGTGATTTTCTGGAGCTTGGGTAATGAAGCCGGAGGAGGAGCCAACTTCCGTGATTGTTATGACGCTGCTAAAAAGCTGGATAGCCGTCCGGTACATTATGAAGGTACACGCGATGGTAAGTCATACGGTGGTAACCGTTTCAGTGATTTCTATTCTAAGATGTATCCGAGCATGGACTGGATGGATGAGCATGTAAGTGCGTTTGAAAAACCGCTCTTCGTGTGTGAATATGCACATGCCATGGGAAATGCCATC
The DNA here is from genome assembly GCF_037892625.1 of Phocaeicola sp. ICN-14070. NCBI lineage: Bacteria > Pseudomonadati > Bacteroidota > Bacteroidia > Bacteroidales > Bacteroidaceae > Phocaeicola > Phocaeicola sp. ICN-14070. The sequence continues at coordinate 28,429 of NZ_JBBKBF010000047.1, forward strand.
GGTAACCTGAAAGAATATTGGGAAAGTATTGAAGGCAGTACGGCTACTATCGGTGGAGCTATTTGGGACTGGGTAGACCAGGCTATTTATGAACCGCATGAAATAAAGAAAGGTATTTACCGCCTGCATACAGGATATGACTTCCCTGGCCCGCATCAGGGTAACTTCTGTTCCAACGGTATTGTGCCGGCTACACGTGAGGAATCTCCGAAGCTGAAAGAGGTGAAAGCCATTTATCAGTATGTAGCCTTTAAGTGTGTAGGTACGGATGCTTCTCATAATCTGGTCAATGTGCAGGTACGTAACAAATATGCGTTCTTGTCATTGAAGGGGTTCGATTTGAAATGGGAAAGCGTGAAGAATGGAGTGATTGTGGGAGCTGACAGCTTGAAACTGGAAAATATCCTTCCGGGGGATTCTGCAGTATTGAATCTGAAACTGTCAGGAGTAAATTTGGCAGATGCCAAGAAGGCTGGTGATGAAGTGATGGTCAATTTACATGTACGTATGTTAGCACCTACTGTATGGGCTGAGGCTGGACATGAAGTAGCTGCTTGCCAGTTTGAATTGCAGAAGAGAGCCGATTTACCACAACTGACGTTTAAGAAGAAGAAAAATGAATGGACCATTCAGGAAACCGATAAACTGTTGATGCTTTATAACAAGCACCTCCGTGCAGCTTTTGATAAAGCTACCGGACAGATGGTACAATTGAACATGGCTGGAAAGGAAATCATCAGTCATAATGGCGGTTTCTTGTATGATAACCACCGCTGGATTGAGAATGACTTGTTTAAGGAAGTTGCTAACGGGCTGGATGCAGCCGGTACGTGTGAGGTAAGTGTGGATAAAGGAATTGTACAGGTAAGCACCTCTCGTGGCGGTTCTTTGTGTGCAACCAACATTGTGTACACATTTATGCCGAATGGAGTAATGGATATGGATGTACGTTTCTCTCCTCAGACTGCGAACTTACGTCGCTGTGGATTGGTTTGCCTGCTGGATTCTACTTTGACTCAGGTAGACTATTATGCACATGGTCCTTGGGAAAACTATGTCGACCGTAAGGATGCATGTCCTGTGGGACGTTACACACTGGATGCAAATGATACCGGCAAGTATGTGAAACCTCAGTCTATGGGTAACCGGGAAGGTTTGCGTAGCATGGATTTGAAGGATGCTTCAGGAAAGGGTATCCGTATCCAGACACAGGGTAATGTTTCTTTCTCTGCTTTACGTTATACGGATGAAGACTTGATGAATACCAAACATACTTGGGAATTGCAACCGCGTCCATACGTAGTGCTTCACCTGGATGCAGCTTTGCGTGGAATAGGAAATGCTAGTTGTGGTCCGGAAACCATGCTGAAGTACCAGATTCCGCAGAAACCGATGAGCTATAAGCTTCGTATATCTGCTTTGTAAGAATAGAATAACCTAAGTAGACTTATGAATAAATTTTATCCCGTTGCCGGTATGGTTGCTTTATCGGCCGTAACTACAGCCTGTCAGCAAACTGACAAGCAGGAAAAGAAGCAATACAATATTGTGTACATCATGACCGATGACCATACGGCACAGATGATGAGCTGTTATGATACGCGCTACATGGAAACTCCCAACTTGGATCGCATAGTCAATGAGGGAGTGCGCTTTACGAACAGTTTTGTGGCAAACTCGTTGAGTGGTCCCAGCCGTGCCTGTATGATTACAGGCAAGCATTCTTGTGGCAATAAGTTCTATGATAATACTACTTGTGTATTCGACAGTGCACAGCAAACCTTCCCGAAACTGTTGCAGAAGGCTGGTTATCAGACGGCGATTATCGGAAAGTGGCATCTGGAAAGTCTGCCTTCAGGGTTTGATTACTGGCAGATTGTGCCGGGACAGGGGGATTACTATAACCCTGATTTTATTACGCAACAGAATGCTACCATTCAGAAGCACGGTTACATAACCAACATCATTACCGATGATGCCATCGACTGGATGGAACACAAGCGTGATGACAAGAAGCCGTTCTGCTTGTTCATTCACCACAAGGCTATCCATCGCAATTGGATGGCAGATACTTGTAATCTGGCTTTGTATGAAGACAAGACCTTCCCTTTGCCGGATAACTTCTTTGATGACTATGAGGGACGTGAAGCGGCGGCTGCTCAGGAAATGAGCATCGTGAAGGACATGGATATGATTTATGACTTGAAGATGCTTCGTCCGGACAAGAACTCTCGTTTGAAGACATTGTATGAAAGTTTCCTTGGCCGAATGGATACCGCTCAGCGTGCAGCATGGGAGAAGTTCTATGGTCCTATCATCGAAGATTTCTATAAGAAAAATCCTCAAGGAAAGGATTTGGCCAACTGGAAATTCCAGCGTTACATGCGTGACTATATGAAGACAGTGAAGTCGTTGGATGACAATGTGGGTCGCGTATTGGACTATCTGAAGGAAAAAGGATTATTGGAGAATACGCTGGTAGTGTATACTTCCGACCAGGGATTCTATATGGGAGAACATGGTTGGTTCGACAAGCGTTTCATGTATGAAGAATCCATGCGTACTCCGCTGATTATGCGTTTGCCGGATGGCTTCACTCGTCGGGGAGACATTACTGAAATGGTACAGAACATTGACTATGGACCTACTTTCCTGGATTTGGCAGGAGTAGAAATTCCGTCTGATATGCACGGAGTATCTTTGTTACCGTTGCTGAAAGGTGAACACCCGAAAGACTGGCGCAAGGCTTTGTACTATCATTTCTATGAATACCCGGCAGAGCACATGGTGAAACGCCATTATGGAGTGCGTACAGACCGTTATAAACTGATTCATTTCTATAATGACATTGATACATGGGAATTGTACGACTTGCAGGCAGACCCGCACGAAATGCACAATCTGTATGGACAGAAGGAGTATGAGGCAGTGGTTGACGAGTTGAAGGCAGAAATGCTGAAACTGCAGGAACAATATGATGACCCCGTACGTTTCTCGCTGGAACGGGATAAGGAATAATCTGTAAGGAAATAGTTATAAAATGGAAAATGTCCGGATGGCTTTAGTGAGCGGTCCGGACATTTTTTGTGGTATGCTATAGGAATTTAGCTTCATTCTCAGCAGCT
>NZ_JBBKBF010000048.1:0-30744 GCF_037892625.1 Phocaeicola sp. ICN-14070
GCTGCACAGCCTGGGATGGCACCATAAAGTAGAAATAGACGAAGGTATTCACCGCTTGTATGAATGGTACCTGAAAGGTATCTGCATCAATCATCAGACGGTATAATCCGAATGGAAATTCCCCATGCATGATAAAAACGCCGTATAAAGCAGACCGGTAAAAGTATTTGATAAAAGTATGCTTCATTCCATATTTTTAATTACCTTTGCTAATAATCGCAGTAAATAAAATGGAACTCACTCACTTCTTTTATAAAGAATCTACCTGGGAACTAACCCAAGCCATTCCTTTCAAGGCTGTCAATCTGCTTGTAGGAAAAAATGCTGTAGGCAAATCGAAAGTCATTGCCGCAATTTTTAACATGGCCAATATTATCTTGCAACAAGATATGCCGTTTGTATCAAGAATTTTCTGCTCTTCCACTTTCTCCTTTAAGGATGAAGAAGAAGTAATAGAATACCATTTCACATATCAACGGGGGATAATAACGGAAGAAAATCTGACAATAAACGGACAAAAACTGCTGAACCGAAATGGAAAGGAAACATTGCTGGAAGGGATGCCAATCAATCCTCCAACGGATAAGCTGACGCTTCACGTGCGCAGAGACATCATACAATACCCTTATTTTGAGAAAATCATTACATGGGCGGAAAATGTGTACGGACAACGTTTCAATGAAATTGAAGCGGACAGGGGAAATAAAACCAATTCATTCCTTTCGCCTATTCATAAAGATGATTTGTTCACCATGGTAAAATCACTTCCTTCTGAATCCATACAAAGAATAATCGAACAGGCCCAAAATCTGGATTACCACCTGGAAGCCATCAAAACTCTCAAGCCGGAGAGATTTAAAATCGTTCTATTCAAGGAAAAAGGCATCAAAGAGCATTTGTCCATATCTTCTTTATCGAAAGGTATGTGCAGAGCCATCAGCCTTCTGATTCAGATGGAATATCTTTCCGCACAAGGAAAGCCTTCGCTCTGGCTGATTGACGACTTAGGCGAAGGATTGGACTATGACCGCACGGTCAAACTGGGAAAACTACTGTTTGACTTCTGTCATGAAAGAGGTATCCTGCTGCTGGCCAGTTCAAACGATACTTTTCTGATGGATATTGTAGACCTGCAGTATTGGAATATTCTGGAACGAAAAGGTGAAAAAGTGATGCCTGTCAATACAACCAACAGTCCTGATCTGTTCGAAGATTTCAAATTTACGGGTCTCAGCAACTTTGACTTCTTCTCATCGGACTATATTTCACGCCATACATAAATTAAATCGGGAAAAAGATGAATATCAGAAAGATTGCGGTTTTCGTGGAAGGACAAACCGAATACATCTTTGTTCGGGATTTTCTATGTGCATGGTATGAGTTTGACGCAAAAAAATTAGGACTGGAATGTTATCAGTTCAATGGAAATAAAGAAAATAAAATTCCTTATCCTCATGGAACAAGAGACAGTGAAAACTTTTATCTCATTTATAATGTGGGGAATGACCAAAGTGTACTAAGCAAAATGCTGAAAGAAGCTCCGCGTTTACAAAACAGCGGGTATCAGCAAATTGTGGGACTTAATGACATGTTCTCTGATGCATACCACGCGAAAGTAAAGAACCGTCAAATTGACTTAAAGGTAAATGAAACATTCAAGAATATACGAAAGAATATAATCCAACAAAAGAAGTTTGACAAGATAATGACATCTCACTTTGCCATCATGGAGGTAGAAGCATGGTTTTTAGGGATGTACGATTATTTACAAAAAATCAATTCACAACTAACCCCCGAACTGATAAAAACTCAACTGGGTACAGACATTACACAAGACCCGGAAATTACAGTTTATCATCCGGCCAAACTACTGAATGATATTTATCAACTGGTAGGTATGAAATATGATAAACATAAAGGAGACGCGCATGCCATTACATCTAGCTTGTCTAAAAGTGATTATATACGCTTGAAAGATTCTGGTAAATGTGAATCGTTCAAAGAATTCATTAACGATATTGTATAATTTGGAAGTTTACAATAATATGAAAAATTATACCATCGCAGTAGCCGGCACAGGCTATGTAGGTTTATCCATAGCCACTTTGTTGGCCCAGCATCATCAAGTAACGGCTGTTGACGTGATTCCTGAAAAGGTAGAGAAAATCAATCACCGTATCAGCCCGATTCAGGATGAGTACATCGAAAAGTATTTAGCAGGGAAGGAACTGAACCTGACCGCGACACTGGATGGAGCATCGGCTTACCGGAATGCGGACTTCGTAGTGATTGCCGCTCCTACCAACTACGACCCGGTGAAGAATTATTTCGATACGTCGCATGTAGAAGAGGTGATTGACCTGGTACTGGAAGTGAACCCGGATGCGGTAATGGTGATTAAAAGTACCATTCCGGTGGGTTACTGCCGCAGCTTGTATGTGAAGTATGCGGAGAAATTCCGCTCCACTCCTGCCCTTGCGGGAAAGAAATTCAACCTGCTATTCTCACCGGAGTTCTTGCGTGAGAGCAAGGCGCTGTACGATAACCTCTACCCCAGCCGTATCATCGTGGGCTTCCCGAAACTGATTAACGGACGCGACGAGGAGAACGCGGCTATTCAGGCGATTGCCGGGGAAGATCTGGAGGAAAAGGCGCATGAGTTTGCGGCGCTGTTGCAGGAGGGTGCCTTGAAGCCGGACATCGATACGCTGTTTATGGGACTGAAAGAGGCAGAAGCGGTGAAGCTGTTTGCCAATACTTACCTGGCTCTGCGTGTAAGCTACTTCAATGAGCTGGATACGTATGCAGAGGTGAAAGGCCTGAACACACAGGCCATCATTCAGGGTATCTGCCTGGACCCGCGCATCGGTTCGCATTATAACAACCCTTCTTTTGGCTACGGGGGCTACTGTCTGCCAAAGGATACCAAGCAGCTGTTGGCCAACTACCAGGATGTGCCGGAGAACCTGATTCAGGCCATTGTGGAGAGCAACCGCACGCGTAAGGATTTCATTGCGGACCAGGTGCTGAAGAAAGCGGGATACTACGACTATTACAACCGCGGGGATTACAGTCCGGAAGCGGAGAAGGAATGTGTCATCGGGGTATATCGCCTGACCATGAAGTCGAACAGCGACAATTTCCGCCAGAGCAGCATCCAGGGGGTAATGAAGCGTATCAAGGCGAAGGGTGCCACGGTCATCATCTATGAACCGACTTTGGAAGACGGCACTACATTCTTCGGTTCACGGGTGGTGAACAACCTGGAGGATTTCAAGAAGCAGAGCAATGCCATCATTGCCAACCGTTACGATGCGTGTCTGGATGATGTAAAAAATAAAGTCTACACTCGCGATATTTTTAGAAGAGACTAAAGAAACATACCTTACAAAATTATGTAGTCATTATGGCTTCATATTCTATATAATCTAATATTTATTTATGCAACATTACGATTATCTCATAGTAGGCACAGGGCTTTTCGGTGCCGTATTTGCCTACAAAGCAAAGCAACAAGGCAAAAAATGCCTGGTAATTGACCGCCGTCCTCATCTGGGAGGAAACATCTATTGCGAGAAAATGGAAGGTATCAATGTGCATAAATACGGGGCACATATTTTCCATACTTCAAACAAGACGGTATGGGAGTTTGTAAACTCAATTGTAGAGTTCAACCGTTATACGAATTCACCCGTAGCAAACTACAAAGGTAAATTGTATAATCTGCCTTTCAATATGAACACGTTTTATCAGATGTGGGGAGTAACTACTCCTGCTGAAGCCACTGCTAAAATTGAAGAACAAAAAGCAGAAGCGGTAGCACGCATGAAAGAGCAGGGAGTGACTGAGCCGCGTAACCTGGAGGAACAGGCACAGCTGCTTATCGGGAAAGATATTTACGAAGCGCTGATAAAAGGTTATACAGAAAAACAGTGGGGACGTAAATGTACGGAACTACCTGCCTTTATCATCAAGCGTCTGCCAGTACGTCTGGTATTTGATAACAATTACTTCAACGATAAATATCAGGGTATTCCTATCGGTGGATATAATGTACTGATTGAGCGTCTGCTGGAAGGTGTGGAAACTCGCCTGAACTGTGATTTCTTTGCGAACCGTGAAGAGCTTTCTGCCATGGCCGACAAAATTGTGTTTACGGGAGCTATCGATGAATTTTATCATTACCAGTTTGGTAAGTTAGAGTATCGTACGGTAAATTTTGAAACGGAAGTGCTGGATATGCCTAACTACCAAGGCAATGCGGTGGTAAACTATACAGAAAAGGAAGTGCCCTACACACGTGTGATTGAACACAAACATTTCGAAATGTTCGGGGCGGATATAGAAGCTTGCCCTAAAACGGTGATTTCAAAAGAATATAGTTCAGAATGGACTGAAGGCAGTGAGCCGTATTATCCGGTGAACGATGAAAAGAACAATTCGTTGTATCTGAAATACAAGGAACTGGCAGATAAGGAAACGAACGTAATATTTGGTGGTCGTCTGGCGGAATATAAGTATTATGACATGCACCATATCGTAGAAAAAGCTTTAGAACTATTCAAATAATAAATATGAAAGGCATAGTCTTAGCCGGTGGCAGCGGCACACGCCTCTACCCCATCACCAAAGGAGTGAGCAAACAACTGCTCCCCGTGTTTGACAAACCGATGATTTACTATCCTATCTCGGTACTGATGTTAGCGGGTATCCGCGAGATTCTGATTATCTCTACTCCCTACGATTTGCCGGGATTCCAGCGTTTGTTGGGTGACGGCAGTAACTTCGGGGTACGTTTTGAATATGCAGAACAGCCGTCGCCGGATGGACTGGCTCAGGCTTTCCTCATTGGAGAAAAGTTTATTGGGAATGATGCAGCCTGCCTGGTGTTAGGTGACAACATTTTTCATGGGAATGGTTTCAGCGCCATGCTGCGCGAAGCGGTACGTACCGCTGAGGAAGAAAAGAAAGCTACGGTATTCGGCTACTGGGTGAGTGATCCGGAACGTTACGGAGTGGCGGAATTTGACAAGGAGGGTAACTGCCTGTCCATTGAAGAAAAACCGCAGCATCCGAAATCAAATTATGCAGTGGTGGGATTGTATTTCTACCCGAACAAGGTGGTGGATGTAGCAAAAAGTATCAAGCCGTCGGCTCGCGGTGAACTGGAAATTACCACGGTGAACCAGCGTTTCTTAGAGGACGGAGAACTGAAGGTACAGACCTTAGGCCGTGGCTTTGCCTGGCTGGATACAGGTACGCACGACTCACTGGCGGAAGCTTCTACCTACATTGAAGTGATTGAAAAACGCCAGGGACTGAAAGTTGCTTGCTTAGAGGGAATAGCTTACCGCAAAGGATGGATTACGGCAGACAAGTTGCGTGAAGAAGCACAGCCGATGCTGAAGAACCAGTATGGCCAATATCTGCTGAAGGTAATTGACGAAGTGGAGCGTACCGGGGAAGCAAACCTGGAATAATGAGTTAAAAGTTAATAGTTAAAAAGTAAAAGACTTATCTGTTTATATAAAATGGAAGTAATTAAAACGGCGATAGAGGGTGTGGTAATTATAGAGCCACGCATTTTTAAGGATGCGAGGGGCTATTTCTTTGAATCGTTCTCACAACGGGAGTTTGAAGAAAAGGTGGGCAAAATCAATTTTGTGCAGGACAACGAAAGCATGTCATCGTACGGAGTAATGCGTGGACTGCATTTCCAGCGTCCGCCTTACACGCAGAGTAAACTGGTGCGCTGCGTGAAAGGTGCCGTGCTGGACGTGGCTGTAGACATCCGCAAAGGAAGTCCTACTTACGGACAGCATGTAGCTGTGGAACTGACGGAAGAAAACCATCGCCAGTTTTTTGTGCCGCGCGGTTTTGCGCACGGTTTTGCCGTATTGAGTGAAACGGCCATCTTCCAGTACAAGTGCGACAACTTTTATCACCCGGAAGCAGACGGAGGCATCAGCATTCTGGATAATTCGCTGGATATTGACTGGCGCATTCCGACGGAACAGGCCATCCTGAGCGAAAAAGACACCAAGCATCCGCTGATGAAAGATTTTGATTCGCCTTTTGACTATAATGTTTCATTGTATTAAATCTTTACCATTATGACTACATTCAAACGTAACATACTGATTACCGGCGGTGCCGGATTTATTGGCAGCCACGTGGTGCGCCTGTTCGTGAACAAGTATCCGGAGTACCGTATCATCAACTTAGACAAGCTGACGTATGCGGGGAACTTAGCGAACCTGAAGGACATTGAGAACCTGCCGAACTATGTGTTCATAAAGGCGGACATCTGCGACTACGAGAAGATGCAGGAGCTGATGGGGCTGTATCACGTGGACGGCATCATTCACCTGGCTGCAGAGAGCCACGTGGACCGAAGCATCAAGGATCCGTTTACCTTTGCACGCACCAACGTGATGGGTACACTGTCGCTGCTGCAGGCGGCCAAGGTGTACTGGGAAGGTCTGCCGGAGAAGTATGAGGGCAAGCGTTTCTATCATATCTCTACCGACGAGGTGTACGGGGCACTGGAGATGACGCATCCGGAGGGTATCGAGCCGCCGTTTACTACCACGGCTTCGTCGTCGGAACATCACTTAGCGTACGGGAAGGATTTCTTCTATGAGGATACGAAGTATAATCCACACAGCCCCTACTCTGCCAGCAAGGCAAGCAGCGACCACTTTGTACGGGCATTCCACGACACGTACGGCATGCCGTCCATCGTGACGAACTGTTCGAACAACTACGGGCCGTATCAGTTCCCGGAGAAGCTGATTCCGCTGTTCATCAACAACATCCGTCACCGCAAGCCGCTGCCGGTATACGGTAAGGGGGAAAACGTGCGCGACTGGCTATACGTCGTGGACCATGCGCGGGCCATTGACGTGATTTTCCACAACGGCAAGACGGCGGAGACGTATAACATTGGCGGTTTCAATGAGTGGAAGAACATTGACATCATCAAGGTAGTAATCAACACGGTAGACCGTCTGCTGGGCCGCAAGGAGGGTGAAGACATGGATCTGATTACCTACGTGACCGACCGTCTGGGCCACGACATGCGTTATGCCATCGACTCTACGAAGCTACAGAAGGAACTGGGCTGGGAACCGAGCCTGCAGTTTGAAGAGGGCATCGAGAAGACGGTACGCTGGTACCTGGACAACCAGGAATGGATGGACAACGTAACGAGCGGTGACTACCAGAAGTATTATGACTCGATGTATAAAGGCAGATAACAAAAGAGTAAATTATGAAAAGATATTGCCAGACACTGGAGCTCTATGACGACAAGGAGCTGATTGAAGCCTACGTAGCAGAACATGCACACGTGTGGGAAGAGGTGAAAGCGGGTATCCGCGAGGTGGGTATCACGGACATGCAGATTTACATTGACGGAAATCGCTTGTTCATGATCATGGATACCACGGATGAGTTTGACATGGAACGGGATTATGCACGGCTGGCTACCCTGCCCCGTCAGGCGGAATGGGAAGCGCACATGGCGAAGTTCCAGAAAGCTGCTCCGGGAGCTACCTCGCAGGAGAAATGGAAGCTGATGACGCGGATATTTAAGCTGTAATGAGTGAATAATGAATAATTAAAAATTAAAAACGACTAAGTGTCATCATTCTTCATTATTCATTCTTCATTATTCATTATTCATTATTAATTGGACAACATGAAAAAGTTATTGTCATTGCCACCAAATCTGGTGGAATGTTTTCACGATATTATGCACGCAGACCACAAGGAGTGGTTCTGCACATCGGACCCGGTGGGAAAGAAACTGGGTTCGGGAGGTGGTACGGCCTGGCTGCTGAATGCTTGCCGGGAGGAAGAGGATAAGAATGCCACACTGGGCGACTGGCTGGCACGGGAGAAGCGTATCCTGCTGCACGCCGGAGGGCAGAGCCGCCGTTTGCCGGGCTATGCGCCGTCGGGCAAGGTGCTGACGCCGATTCCGGTGTTCCGCTGGGCACGCGGACAGCGCATCACACAGGACTTGCTCTCGCTGCAGCTGCCGCTGTATGAGGAAATCATGGAGCGGGCGCCGCAGGGGCTGCGCACCCTGATTGCGAGCGGCGACGTGTACATCCGTGCTACCCAGCCGCTGCAGGAGATTCCGGATGTGGACGTGGTGTGCTACGGATTGTGGGTGGACCCGGAACTGGCGAAGAATCACGGGGTGTTCGTGTCGTCGCGGAAGGAACCGGAGAAGCTGGACTTCATGCTGCAGAAGCCGAGCGTGGAGGAAATGGCGGGGCTGATGCAGGATTACCTGTTCCTGATGGACATCGGTATCTGGCTGCTGAGCGACCGCGCCATCGAGCTGATGGTGAAACGCTCGACCGACCAGGACGGGGGCGTGAAGTTCTACGACATGTATTCGGAGTTCGGGCTGGCACTGGGGGCGCACCCGCGCATCGTGGATGAGGAGCTGAACAGCTTGAAAGTGGCTATCCTGCCCCTGCCGGGCGGTGAGTTCCACCACTACGGTACGAGCCGGGAGATGATTTCGTCGACACTGGCAGTGCAGAACTGTGTGACGGACCAGCGGGCGATTATGCACCACAAGGTGAAGCCGCATCCGGCGGTGTTCGTGCAGAATGCGGAGATGGAGTTCCCGCTGACGGCCGACAACGCAGAGGTGTGGGTGGAAAACAGCCACGTGGGCAGGAGCTGGAAGCTGCACAGCCGGAACATCATCACGGGGGTGCCGCGCAACGACTGGGCGCTGAACGTGCCGGAAGGGGTATGCATCGACGTGGTGCCGATGGGTGAACGGGAGTTTGCCGCACGTCCGTACGGTTTTAACGATAAATTCAAGGGAAGCCTGAAGGAGGCTTCGACTACATATTTAGGTCGTCCGGTAACGGAATGGCTGACCGAAAGAGGTCTGACAGCGGACGAAATCCGGGGCTGTGAGGACTTGCAAGGGGCAGCGATTTTTCCGGTAACGGACTCGATAGAGGACTTGGGCACGGTGTTGCAATGGATGACGGACGGCGGACAGGGTGAAGCCGGACGGGCTATCTGGATGAAGGCGCGCAAGGTGTCGGCCGACGAGATTTCGGCGTATGCCAACCTGCGACGGCTGTTCGCCCAGCGGGAGATGTTCCGCAAGGAGAACTGGAGCCTGCTGGCCAGGAACCAGGAACGGAGCGTGTTCTATCAGATAGACTTGCAGGAGGCGGCCGGGGCGTATGCCAAAGGGGGCATCGCCTTGCCGGAGGAACTGCCGGAAGGGTCTCCCCTGCTGAAGCGGATCAGCGACGCGATGTTCCGCGCGAAGGTGTGCGAACTGGAGGGCAAACCGGAGGCGAAGGAACTGGAAGCACGGGCGTTCGGCCTGATGCGAGAGGGACTGACCGGCACGATGGATTACCGTCAGCAGCCGAAGCTGTCGGTGTATGCCGACCAGATTGTGTGGGGACGCAGCCCGGTGCGCATCGACATTGCGGGGGGATGGACGGATACCCCACCCTACAGCCTGATGGAGGGCGGAAATGTGGTGAACTTGGCCATTGAACTGAACGGACAGCCGCCGCTGCAGGTGTACGTGAAACCGTCGAAGGAGTACCGCATTACGTTGCGCTCGATTGACCTGGGAGCCATGGAGGTGGTTTCCACCTACGAGGGGTTGCAGGATTACCGCAAGGTGGGCTCGCCGTTCTCCATTCCGAAAGCGGCACTGGTGCTGGCGGGGTTCCATCCGGATTTCTCCACAGAACGGTTTGCTTCGCTGGAGGCACAGCTGAAGGCTTTCGGCACGGGTATCGAAGTGACGTTGCTGTCGGCCATTCCAGCAGGTTCGGGACTGGGTACCAGCTCCATTCTGGCAGCTACGGTGCTGGGAGCGCTGAATGATTTCTGCGGCCTGAACTGGGACAAGCAGGGCATCGGCAGCCGTACGCTGGTGCTGGAACAGTTGCTCACCACAGGGGGCGGCTGGCAGGATCAGTACGGAGGTGTGCTGCACGGGGTGAAGCTGTTGCAGACGCAGCCGGGATGGCATCAGGAGCCGAAGGTGCGCTGGCTGCCGGACTACCTGTTCACGAGCGACGAGTACCGCAAGTGTCACCTACTGTATTACACGGGCATTACGCGTACGGCCAAGGGCATCCTGGCGGAGATTGTGAAGGGCATGTTCCTGAACTCGAACCGTCACCTGCACCTGCTGGAGCAGATGAAGGGTCACGCCATGGATATGTACGATGCCATCCTGCGGAATGACTTTGAGGAGACGGGACGACTGATACGGAAGACGTGGATGCAGAACCAGCGGCTGGATGAGGGTACGAACCCGCCGGCCGTGCAGGCGCTGACGGAACGGATTGACGACCTCTGCCTGGGATACAAGTTGCCGGGTGCCGGTGGGGGTGGTTACCTGTACATGGTGGCCAAAGATCCGGATGCGGCCGTGCGTATCCGCCAGATTCTGACAGAGGAACGTCCGAACGAACGGGCGCGCTTCGTGGAGATGAGCTTATCGAACAAGGGACTGGAAATCAGTAGAAGCTGAGATGGAAAAGATTGGATTAGTAAGAACCAGGGACGGAAAGAGTTTCCTGGTTCCTTTTATTTTGATTACTTCCCTCTTTTTTCTGTGGGGAGTGGCACACAGCATTCTGGATGTGCTGAACAAACATTTTCAAGATACTCTGGAGATTACCCGCACGCGCTCGGCCCTGATTCAGGCGGTGGTGTACGGAGGGTATTTTATCATGGCACTGCCGGCAGGACGGATTATCCGCCGCTTCGGCTACCGCACGGGGGTGCTGACGGGCCTGGTGCTGTATGGCATCGGGGCGTTGCTGTTCATTCCGGGAGGACGGATTCAGTCGTTTGAGTTTTTCCTGCTGGCGCTGTTCGTCATCGGTTGCGGACTGACCTGCCTGGAAACGGCCTCGAACCCGTATGTCACGGTGCTGGGTGAACCGGAAGGCAGTGAGCGGCGTATCAACCTGGCGCAGTCGTTCAACGGGCTGGGCTGGATTTGCGGTCCGCTGGCGGGAGGTTTCTTTCTCTTTGCCGGAGGAGGTGACGTGACTACTCCTTACGCAGTGCTGGGTACGGTGGTGCTGTGCATCGCCATCCTCTTTTCGCGGGTGAAACTGCCGGAAATAGGCCGGGAAGCTGAAAGCGGACAGGCTGAAGCGAGCGGGAAATCGCTGTGGAGAACGACCTCGTTCACAGTGGGACTGCTGTCGCTTTTCCTTTACGTGGCTGCACAGACGGGCATCAACAGTTTTTTCATCAACTACGCCACCGAAAATGCAGGTGTTTCGGCACAGGAGGCTTCGGTATGGCTGTCGTTCGGCGGCATGGGACTGTTCATGGGCGGGCGTATGGGCGGAAGCTGGCTGATGCGCTTCGTGAAGGGGGAAAAAGTGCTGGCCGTTTGTGCGGCTGGTGCTTGTGTATGCATGGCGGCAGTCATTCTGATGCCGGGCGGAGCAGGATGGTATTTCCTGTTACTGTGCTTTTTATGTGAATCGATTATGTTTCCTACTATTTTTTCCTTATCTTTGCGCCACGTTGGCACACAAACCAAACAAGCTTCTTCTTATCTGATTATGTCGATTGTAGGAGGAGCAGTGGCTCCCTTGTTAATGGGGCTTATAGCCGACCGTATTTCCATGGCAGTGGGATTTATCGTACCGCTGGTTTGCTTTATGGAAATCTGGGGATTCGCAGCAAGATACAGAAAACTATCGTAATGATTTTGTCACATTATCGTACACAGGCAACGGATTATCCATATAAACGCACACAAACGTATGCTGAAACTAAAAGATATAAAAATCGTTGAATCGAAGAAAGAGCTGGAGGCTCTTCCGGAAGGGAAACTGTTAATCAATACCATCAATGCGCACTCCTATAATACGGCTCTGAAGGATGCGTTCTTTGCCGAAGCGCTGATGAAAGGAGATGCACTGATTCCCGACGGAGCAAGCATCGTGATGGCTTGCCGGAAACTGAAAGCGAAAAGCCAGCCGACAGAACGTATTGCCGGATGGGACTTGTTTGCCATGGAGATGGAACGGCTGAACCAGAAGGGAGGTACTTGTTTCTTCATGGGAAGCAGCGAAAAGGTACTGAAGCTGATTCGGGAAAAAGCGAAAACAGTCTACCCGAACATCCGGATTGAAACGTACTCCCCACCCTACAAGCCGGAATTCTCGGAGGAAGAGAACCGGGCAATCATCGAAGCCATCAACCGGGCTAATCCGGACTTGTTGTGGATTGGTATGACGGCTCCCAAACAGGAGAAGTGGGCATACCGCCATTGGAATGAACTGGACATTCACTGTCATTGCGGCACCATCGGTGCGGTGTTCGACTTTTTTGCCGGCACCATGGAACGGGCTCCTCTGTGGTGGCAGGAACATAGTCTGGAATGGTTGTACAGACTGCTGAAAGAACCGAAACGGATGTGGCGCCGATACATTATCGGAAACACGTTGTTTATCTGGAATATCTTTAGAGAAATGTGACTAGCAAATCAGGGGTTGAAACACTAATAAAAAACATAGCGCATGAGAACAAAATATGACGCCTATAACAGTTGGGTGAGCTTTTTTATCGTTACTTGTGAAACGCTTATTACGGGTGGATTGTTCTATCTGTTGTTTCTCACTACGGAAGATACGCCATGGCACAAGATTCTGCAGGCACCGCACCTGCAGGTCATACTGACGGTGATGCTCTGCTACTTCGTATCGGCCATGCAGATTGGCGTGGTACTTTACCGGCGTAAGGTATATGCTTACCAGATTCTGGGTAAGGTATTGAGAAGTACAATCTGCTTCGGAGTATTGTCGGGGGTAGTGCTGGAGCTGGGACGATTTATGGATGCCTGGTCGTATTTCTACCTGACTTTTTTAGGGCTGCTGTTTATTTCGCTGTCTGTATTCCGTATCCTCATGCGATGGGGGTTGAAAAGATACCGTTCGAAAGGTGGTAACCTGCGCTATGTGGTGCTGGTGGGTAGTTCGGAGAACAACCGCGAACTGTATTATGAACTGACCAACCAGGACTGGACCGGATTCATGGTAAAGGGGTATTTCGATTTTGAGCCGAACCCGAAATTTCCACAGGAATGTCCGTACCTGGGAAAACCCCAGGACGTGAAAGAATACCTGGAAAAGAACGGAAATACGCATTACCTGTTCTGCTGTCTGCCTTCGAAGGAGCATGTCATTATCCGCTCGCTGATTAATTACTGCGAAAACAATCTGGTGCATTTCTACAGTGTGCCGAACATTTACAACTACCTGCAGAACCGTGTATACTTTAACATGGTGGGCAACGTGCCTTTCCTGAGCCTGCGACCGGACCCGCTGAGCCGGACGGGCAACAAGATGCTGAAACGGGCGTTCGACATTGTGTTCTCACTGCTGTTTCTGTGTACGCTCTTCCCGATTATCCTGCTCATTGTGACCATTATCACCAAGCTGACGATGCCGGGACCAGTATTCTTCAAACAAAAACGAAACGGGCTGAACGACAAGGAGTTCTACTGCTATAAGTTCCGGAGCATGAGGGTGAACACACAGGCCGACTCGCTGCAGGCTACCAAGGATGACCCGCGCAAGACACGCTGGGGAAACATCATGCGAAAAACGAGCATCGACGAACTGCCGCAGTTTATCAATGTGCTGCTGGGTGACATGAGCGTGGTAGGCCCCCGCCCGCACATGCTGAAACACACGGAGGAATATTCGAAACTGATTAACAAGTATATGGTGAGACACTTCGTGAAGCCGGGTATCACGGGCTGGAGCCAGGTGACGGGCTATCGCGGAGAGACCAAGGAGCTGAAGGATATGGAAGGACGTATCCGTGGAGATATATGGTATATCGAACACTGGAGCTTCGGCCTGGACTTGTTCATCATCTATAAAACGGTGATGAATGCTATACATGGGGAAAAGAACGCATACTAAGACTTAATGAAAATTTATTTATAACCAAAGTTTTATGAATCATTTTTTAAGGCGGGGTATCTGCCTGGGAGCATGGGTGGCCGGTTGCGGCATGGCTCATGCACAGCTGGCCGCGGTGAAAACGAACGCACTGCTGTGGGGGAACCTGACGCCGAACATTTCAATGGAGCTGGTGACAGCTTCCAAATTCAGCCTGGAAGGAACTGTGTTTTACGGACTGGACAAGGCGCCGCTGGATGCCCAGTTGAAAGGGGCACAGGCGGAGTTCAGGTATTGGATTTCTGGGAGGCCGATGGCGCGCTCGTTCATCGGCTTATCTGTAAGCGGACTAAGGTATACGGTGGTGCACAAGGGAAAGGCGCACCAGGGAGAAGCTGCAGGACCGGGACTGACATACGGCTATGCCTGGCCGCTGAGCAAACGGTTCAACCTGGAATTCTCGGCCGGAGTAGGTGCCCTGTGGTATAGGGAGAAGAAATATCCGGAGGGTACATACCTGAAAAAAGAAGAGTATAATGCAAACGGAGTGAAGTGTGTGCCGACAGAAGTCGCGGTGTCATGCTGCTATTTATTCTAAGAAGCTGAAGCGTATGAATAGGAAAAGAATAAGCCGCATCGGGAAATATGTACTGGTTACGATGCTGCTGACTGCTGTCCCCGCAAGCGGATGGGCGCAGCGAATGATCAAGGTGAGCGGCACGGTTTACAACATTGCGGACAAGAAAAAGAAGGTTCCGTTCTCGGGAAGCGTGGTCTATGTATATAGCTGCAAGACGGTGGCGGCCGCAAAGGACCTGAAGAACAGCCTGGACAAGGATAATACCAATTTCGCACTGTTCATGAACGAAGATGAAAGGGCGGAAACGGATGCCAACGGGTATTACGAGATTCTGGTGCCGGACAACGGGGCACTGGTGTTCAAAGCGGGCCTGAACAAGGCCATTCTGGAAAAGGTGAGCAACCGCATGAAAATAGACGTAGAAGTGGATGACGGTATCTATCTGAAGGAGGTAGTGGTAACGGGAGAGCTGAAGCAGATTCAGCCGGAACCGAAGGCCAGCCGACTGATAGGTAACCGTTTTTATCCTTATAATACGTTCCTGGTCCCACATGGAGAAGGCAACAAGTATTCGCGCCTGATTGTGCAGCCGTATGTACTGAACTGTACGACCAACGACACGGTGGCTTTCTTGAAACCACTGGTATACGACGGCAAAGAATATCACCTGACCCAGACCCGACGAATGGGGTACGACCTGAAAAGGGATGCTCTGGAGCCTTATATCCAATCACGGCCACTGGTGAATGAGCGGATGGTGATTGAATGGCAAGACACGGTGACGGTGCCCGACCCGAACGTGAATTACAGCTGCTATGCGGACTTCTGTATAGAGGACTACAACAATGTTCCGTTCAGAAAGACGTATCAGATTAATACATGCGAGAACAAGCGCCCCCTGAAATTTCTGCAATATGACCTGATAGCCTTGGATATGGATTTCCAAAAATATCCGGAGAAGGCACAGGTAGAGAAGTTTGACACGGAGGACCAGGTGGAGCTCAACTTTGAAATCAACTCGGACCGGCTGACGGACGACCCGAAGAACCAGGAGAGCCTTGCCGGAATACGGCAGAAACTGAACCTGATTCTGAACGAGCCCGGCGCCCTGCTGAAAGAGTTTCACGTCATCGGCAAGGCATCGCCGGAAGGATATTACCAGCAAAACCTGCAGCTGGCCCAGAAACGTATGCAGCGGATTCAGCAGGAGGTTATCGGGGTACTCCCCCATGCGGTAGCCGAACGCGTGTATCAGAACCCGCAGGCGGAAGTGGCTTCATGGAACGAGGTGGCCGAATTGCTGGAGAAGGACAGCCTGATGGAAACGGCCGGTTTCATCAGAAAGGTTGTAAGAGAACTGCCCGACCAGATGAACCGGCAGGGACAGCGAATCAAGGCCTCCAAGGACTACCGTACGGTGATTGTGCCTTACCTGGAGCAGCTGAGACAAGTGAAGTACCTGTGCCGCTATGACATCTACCGGGAACCGACCGACAAGGAGGTGATGGCGGCTTACCGGAGAAAGGGACTGGACGGGATGTACACCCGGTATGAATACTGGAAGCTGCTGCAATTGCTGAAGGACAGTCAGGAAAAGGAAGCAGTGGCACGCAAGGCATACGAGGAATCGCTGAGCATGAAGCGTCCATGGGTGTTGGCCGGAAACACGCTGGCCAAGCTGTACCTGGAAAAGGATGTGACCGACACGCGGATACTGGAACCGCTGATAGACCGTACCATCTTTACCGTGAACTATGAAAGGAAAAACATGGATACGGGAAGAACGGAGATTATCAACCCGATTGAGGTGGTGGTGAACCAGCTGTGCATGTACATCAAAGCGGGTGACTTTGAGAATGCCAGTGTCATGGCCAAGCTGATTCCGGAGGATTACAAGGAATTTGACCTGGTGAAGGCATACGCATGGGCCATGGGCGGCTATTTCCAGGGAGGGAATACGCCTGAAGAAACGCAGCGAGCCGCAGAGACCTTCCGCACCATCTGCCAGTCGTCCGTTCAGAACGAGGCGGTGATGAACCTGGCACTGGAAACGCCGCAGGGAAACGCACAGGCGGACAAGGCGCTGGAACAGATGGTGGACGAGAATCCGGTGAAATGGTACCTGAAGGCGGTGACGGAAGCCAGAAAGGGAGACGTAGGACTGACGGAAGCGGCTCTGTATCTGGTGAGATGTTTCAACTTGGACCAGAAGATGATTGTCACTGCCCAGAACGACGGTGAATTCACGAAAGAGATTGTGGAAACGGCGTTGGAGATGTATAAGAATCAGTAATCATGAAAATAAACAGAAAGACTTTATATATAGCTGCCCTCGGCTATTTGTGGATGGGCGGAACGGAAACCATCCTCGCACAGGATGCCACAGCCGATTCGGTAAAAACCGGCTTTTTCAACGCGATGGATTATGTGAGACAGAAAAGGTATATCCCTGCCGGAAGGGTGATTGACCCCAAGGCCAGGGGATGGAATTCTTCCTTGTCGATTTATGCTGGTGCCGGAAAACTGGGAGGCGGAGCGGCAGGCCCCTACTCCAAAGAATTCGGTATCGCCTTCACAAAGGATGTAACCTCGTTCAACAGTTACCGTCTGGCCGTAGAAGGGGCGGTGAACGAACAGATTGGAAGAGGCGGCGTGGAAATAGCGCACATGTTCCGGATACTGGATTACCTGAGAGGCTACAAGGACGACCTGCGATGGGACCTGGAAACGGTACTGGGTATCGGCATCTACGGGACGAAAAACAAGGTTTCAAAGGAACGTTTCGTAGCTGGAGGCATACACGGCGGACTGCATGTGAACTACCATCTGCACAACCACCTGGACCTGTTTTTGGAACCGAGAGTGAATCTTTTTACCGACGGCATCAACGGACTGGAGTCACAGAAAAAATATGATATCGGTGCCCAGGCGATGGCCGGACTGACTTACCGATTTACCAACCTGCACAAGGTGTCCGGCCCTTCTGCCAACTCCGGCGCACTGGACAACCTGTTCTACGAAATTTATGCAGGTATTCAAGGAGACTACTCAGGCAGAATTCGTAAATCACCGGTAATGAACGGGGTACTGGAACCCGTAGGTCCCGTAATGGGTATCAGCATGGGAAAATGGTTCCTGCCCTTCGGAGTTAGGGGAACCTTATTCGCTGGAATACATAATACCCTCCCTGATCAAGGAAGGGGAAAAAGGAAAGAAGCTTACGGAGGTATACGACTGGAAGGTATGGTCAACCTGAACCGTCTGTTCGACGACCGGGTGACTGACCCCCGACTGGAAGTAAACCTGATGGGAGGTGCGGAAGCCGGATTCGTGGCACACCGGGGAGCGACTTATGCCCGCAAAGTCAGACCTTTCACGGGACCGACACTCGGAGGACAGCTGGTGTATGCCGTAAACGACCACATCGGTGTATTCGGGCAGGCACGCTGGAGCAAGAACAGCTATACGCAAAATTTCTTGCACGGAACGAGCAGCAAACGCCGCATGCAGAACCTGAGCATAGAAATGGGGGTGCAGTACAGAAGACGTGAAGAATGTATTACCCGTCACCAATACCTGTTTGAGCCCTATAACTTTGTATCGGTCGGCATGGGGGCAAATTACCCGATGCGCACCGGAGACCAGCAGCTGAAAGCCCTGATGAAGCACCTGGGACAGCAATTCTATGTGGGGTACGGAAGAAGATGGAGCAAATACTCATCGGTTAGAGGATACATCGAAATGGCACATTATCCCTATAACGTGAGTAAGCATGTATATCCCTTTACCCTCGGAGCGGACTACCTGGTAGACCTGAGTAGCCTGGCCGCAACGTATAACCCGGAAAGAATCTTTACGGTGGAAGGCCTGGCGGGTATCTTGTACACGCACCACGGAACGGCACAAAAGGACTATTTCGGCGTACAGGCCGGACTGAAAGAAACCGTACGGATAAATGACCAATGGGGTGTCTTTGCGGAAGAAATCCTCAGGGCCTACAAGGGTGCCATCATCCCGGGAGCCAGAACCTTGACGGAAAAAGAAATTTCACTCCTTCCGTATGCGAATTTAGGCGTAAGCCTATACTTTTAGGCAGTTTTTCTACTAAACCTCACACATTCTGATATATATTTTATCAATCCTTATCTGAATTTGAAATATTGTATTATCTTTGAAGCAGAATTATTAATTACATGAATATGAATAGTAGAATTTACATTCTGGCTATTGCACTGATGACAGGTGTAGGTGCAATGGCGCAAAACACGAAGCAAAACAGCAACGCAGAGAAGATTGAAAAATACACTGTACAAACCAACATGTTTGGCGACAACTTATTTATTGGAGCCAATGTAGGTACACAGATGTATATAGGTGATAACTTTTCTAAAGGAAAAGCCGGCAAGCTGATTACTCCGACATTTGAAATCAACGTAGGAAAATGGTTCACTCCGGGCATCGGATTGAGACTGGGATTCGGCGGCTACCAGGCCAAAGGTTACTCACTTGAGAATGAAGGATTTGCCTACAAACGTGTAGATACCGACTTGTATCGCACCAAATTCGGAATCCTCCACTTGCACGGTGACGTAATGCTGAACTTCACCAACCTGTTCTGCGGCTACCGTGAAGACAGATTGTACAATGCAATACCTTACGTGAGCATCGGTTACCTGCGCGGTATCGACAATAACGAAAACGAATTGTCTGGAGGCATCGGATTCATCAACCGTTTCCGTTTGAACAAGGCTTGGGACTTGAACCTGGAATTGAAAGGAAACATCAACAACGACGTGATGGACGGTATCCGTGGCGGAAAGAATATGGAAGGTTCTGCAGCCATCATGGTAGGTGCAACTTACCGCTTCAACCGCAGAGACTGGACTAAGGGTACCGGTATCTCGGCTGCTGAAATGCAGGCTGTACAGAATCAGCTTAAGAGCATGAACGAAGAAAATGCCAGCTTGAGAAACCGCGTAAATGCACTGGAAGAAGAAAAACGTAACCAGCCGGTTGTAACTGAAACCAAGGCTAGCAACAAGCTGCCGGATGCAACTGAATATGTAGCGTTCTTCGACATCAACAAGGCTTACCTGAGCGAAAAAGAAGCAGTGAACCTGGAAGCTTATGCAAACCTGATCAAGAAATATCCTGAAAACAAATTCATCATCACAGGATATGCTGACAAGCAGACTGGTTCGGCTAAATTCAACGAACGCCTGAGCAAGCTGAGAGCGGAAGCTGTATACAATACACTGGTAGATAAATATGGTGTAAACAAGGATCAGCTGACAATGGAATACAAGGGTGGTGTTGACACTATGTTCCGCGAAAATCCGCGTCTGAGCCGCGCCGCTATCATCCGCATGGCAAAATAAAAAAAACACTAAAATCATAGGAAATCGCTGCACTTCCTTGAAAAAGGAGATGCGGCGATTTCTTTTTTTCATTCTTTCTCTTACATTTGCAAACTAACCTTTTTTACGTAACTTTTTAAACGAATTTAGATATGATCATAGCTGTTGACTTTGACGGTACTATTGTGGAACACCGCTATCCGGAAATCGGACGGGAAAAGCCTTTTGCCTTTGACACACTGAAAATGCTGCAAAAAGAGGGGCACCGGCTGATTTTGTGGACTGTAAGAGAGGACAAGCTGCTGGAAGAGGCCGTGGATTTCTGCCGACAGCATGGAGTGGAATTTTATGCGGTCAATACGAACTATCCGGAGGAGCAGGAGGCGCATCAGCACTTCTCGCGGAAGCTGAAGGCGGATGTGTTCATTGATGACCGCAACCTGGGGGGGATGCTCGACTGGGGAAGTATTTACCGCCTGATACATTATCACCTGAAAATTGCGGATCTGGTGGCCGAAACGCTGGATGACAGGCTGGAAGAGGGCATCGAACGCCGGAAACAGGAGAAGAAAAAAAGACAGGGCTTGTTTGGCAAGCTGTTCGGATGAGACACGTCCGGAGAAGATACGAAAAGAAGCTGTTTCACACACGGAGCATTCCGACAGTGAAACAGCTTCTTTTATTGTATCCCTTTTGGGGAGAATTATTCTACGTAGAGCACCAGTCCCTTGAGGTATTCGCCTTCCGGATGGTAGATGTTGACCGGATGGTCGCCCGGCTGGGTGAGCTGGTGAAGGATGCGCACGCTGCGTCCGCTCTGTGCAGCGGCGGTAAACACGGCGTTACGGAAGTCCTGCTTGTTCACCACCTGCGAACAGGAGAAGGTGAAGAGGATGCCGCCCGGACGTATCTTTTCGAAGGCCTTGGCATTGAGTTTGGTGTAACCGCGAAGGGCATTGCGCAGGGCATCGCGATGCTTGGCAAAGGCCGGCGGGTCGAGGATAATCAGGTCGTACTGGTCGCCCATGCGGTCGAGGAACTTGAAGGCATCTTCCGCAAAAGCCTGGTGACGGGTATCGCCGGGGAAGTTGAGAGATACGTTCTCGTTGGTCAGGTCGATGGCTTTGGCAGAGCTGTCTACCGAGTGAACGAGGTTAGCTCCTCCCCTCATGGCATAGAACGAGAAGCCGCCGGTGTAGCAGAACATATTGAGCACGTTACGGCCCTTGGCATAGCGTTCCAGCAGGGCACGGTTCTCACGCTGGTCGACGAAGAAACCGGTCTTCTGTCCCTTGAGCCAGTCTACGTGGAACTTCAGTCCGTTCTCCATGGCCACGTTCTCCGGACTTCCGCCTTTAAGGAAGCCGTTTTCAGTAGCCAGCAGGTCGGCCTTGAAGGGCAGTGTGGTTTCTGATTTATAATAGATGTGCTGGATGACGTCGCCCATCACTTCTTCGAGGGCTTCGGCCACCGCCATACGGTCGAGGTGCATGCCGGCAGAGTGTGCCTGCATCACGGCGGTATGGTCGTACACGTCGATAATCAGTCCGGGCAGGTTATCGCCCTCGCCGTGTACCAGACGGTAAGTATTGTTCTGAGGATTGCCCAGCACGCCCAAGGCACAGCGGAGGTCTTTGGCCACCTGTAGGCGGCGTACCCAGAACGCATGGTCGATGGGTTCCTGACGGAAGGAAAGCACACGCACGGCGATGCTGCCAATCTGGAAATGTCCGCAGGCAATGAATTCTTTCTTGGAGGTGTAGACATCTACTACTTCACCTTCTTCCGGCTCTCCTTCCACGCGGGCGATGGCGCCGGAAAAGACCCAGGGATGAAAACGCTTGAGCGATTCTTCCTTTCCGGGTTTGAGAAATACTTTCTTATAGCTCATTTGTATGGTTTAAGTGATTAATCTTCGAGAATGTGTTCAGAGGCTTCCGTGCGTATCACGCGGTACTTGCCCGAAAGGCGAAGTTCTTCCAGGTACTGGTAGATGCGTACGCAGGCCCAGGCATCGGTGGCGGCATAAAGCTGCTGTGCCTCGGTCAGGGTGTCGGCCTCCCAGTTGGACAGGCGCTGGCTCTTGGAAATCTTTTCCTGAAAAAGGAGGGCATAGATTTTCTGGAGGCTCTTTTCTTCGATGCCGAAAGAGGCTACGTAGTCCTGCAGTTCCACCCAGTTGCCCATGCGCGGGTCTTTCTTGTTGCGGCGGCGGAGCATGGCAAAATCGTCTTTCAGCGACAGGCCGATCTTGAGCACGTTGTTCTGAAGGAACTCTTCCAGGAAGTCCGGCAGCCCGAGGTGATTCAGACGGAACAGGAAGCAGGTGTCGTAAGTAGAGACCTGCAAGAGGGCCACCTTGTTGACGGCTCCCTTCCGGAATGAAGGACGTGTTTCGGTATCCACTCCCACCAGTACATGGGTATTGAGGTAATCAATGGCCTTGCGGGCTTCGGCCTCGGTGTAGATTACGAAGATGCGACCGGGGAAAGAAACCTTAGGTAACTCCGCAACGATTTTCTTATCTATTTTACTCTGTAGTTCTACCATTCAGTTTACGGGTTTAGGGTTATTCGTCGTCGCCCATGTCAAGGCCTTCGTAGAGTTCTTCTTCGGTGCAGTTGTCTTCGTAGAGTGCAGAATCTTCCTCCTCCTGGCTGCCGTGTGCCAGCTGGCGGTACTTCACATCGTGAAGGGCACGCATCACATTGACCAGGCGCTGACCCCAGAACTCGGCAAAGAGTTCACGGCAGATGGCCAGAGAATCGTTCATGGTGTGCTTCAGGCCCAACTGGAACACGCAGATAAAATCCTTGACAGGCTGGTAAATGTCGGCCAGGCTTTCGGAGATGTTCTGATGAATGGGAGTATCACTATAGGCCATGTCATCGAGGAACACTTCGAGGTAGTCATCGTATTCGCCCAACAGGGAGGCAATGGAACCGCGAAGCACTTCGTAATCGGTCTCGGTCACGAAGGTTTCCGGATCAGCTTCTTCCATCCGCTCGCAAGCAGGAAGCAGCGAAGCCTTCAGATATAAAAGGGGAAGGAGTTTCAGGGACTTGTCGACGAAATCCCGACAGCGCATATCGGAAACACGCTCCAGGAATCCACAGAACTCGGCAGCCACTGTCACGAACTCGACCGCATTTTTATCGAATATTACTTGAGATTTTTTTTCTTCCATAATCATGCTAATTGAGACGCAAAGGTACAAAAAAAATTTCTCAGTTCTAGTTTTATTCGTACATTTGCACGTATGTTTAGCTAATTCGAATCATCATGCAAACCAAAAAAACAGATACAGGCAAAAGTGGAAAAGCGGCTGCCATGGCCGGAAAAACATGGACTATTCTTAAAAGTGAAACTACGGGGTTCGTCATCGGACTGCTTTTTGTAATCTTTGGCGTGTACTTGCTGCTGGCTTTCAGCTCGTTCTTCTTTACGGGAGGAAATGACCAGAGTATTCTGTCGCATCCCAACCCGTCGGAACTGCTGGAAACGAGCAACCGCATACAGAACTATGCCGGAGCACGGGGAGCGCAGCTGGCACAATACCTGATTAACGACTGCTTCGGGTTTTCGGCTTACTGCATCATCATCTTCTTAGTGGTGGCCGGCATGAAGCTGATGAAGGCGTATGAATTCCGCATCCGTTACTGGTTCTTAGGCTGTGCCACGGTGATGGTGTGGCTCTCTATCACCCTGGGATTTGCATTCGGGGGACTGCTGGAAGATTCTTATATTTATCCGGGGGGACTGCATGGCTATAACGTGAGCCTGTGGATTCGCTCGCAAATCGGTGCACTGGGATTGATTCTGGTGCTGCTGGCTACGGCCATACTGTTCGGCGTGGCACTGACCCGACAGACCATGGGCGTGGTGAGAAAGGCACTTCATCCGCAAAAGGGCAATAACGCAGCCATGGCAGAGGAAGTAACTCCCCAGCCGGAACCGACATTCCGGAAGCCGGTAGTGGACGAAGCGGAAGCGACCGTTGCGGAGGACGAATCGGATAAGAAGGAAAAGAAAGAAAGTTTCTGGAAGAGCTGGACGCACCGGAAACCGAAACAGAAAGAGGAGGAAGAAACTCCGCAGGAAGAACCGGAGAAAGCGGCTGAACCTGTAAAGGAGGAACCGGAGAAGGTAATTGTGAAAGAGGAACCGGCACCAAAGCGCGTCATCGACCTGCCCCTTGATACCGAGGAAGAGGATGAGAAGAAGCACCCTTTTGAGGTGAAGCCGGCCCTGGTGGAGGAAGACTTCGACAAGGAAGAAGAGGAGCCGGCATTTGAGGTCAGCAACGATACCAAGGAAGAGGATCAGGCTTACCGTGGAGACGTGTCGCAACCGTATAACCCGCGTCTGGACCTGGAGTTTTACCGCTTCCCTACCCTCGACTTGCTGAATACGTATCAGAACGACGATCCGGACATCGACATGGAGGAACAGAATGCCAACAAGAACCGCATCATCAAGGTGCTGCGCAGTTTCGGCATTGAAATCAGTTCCATCAAGGCCAGTGTGGGTCCGACCATTACCTTATATGAAATTACGCCGGCAGAAGGGGTACGTATCTCGAAAATCCGTAACCTGGAAGACGACATCGCCCTGAGTCTTTCGGCACTGGGTATCCGTATCATCGCACCGATTCCGGGCAAGGGTACCATCGGTATCGAGGTGCCGAACGCAAACCCGCACATCGTGCCCATGAGTTCCATCCTGACCAGCAAGAAGTTCCAGGAAACCACGTTCGACTTGCCGGTGGCACTCGGAAAGACCATTACCAACGAGGTGTTCATGGTGGATCTGGCCAAAGCGCCCCACATGCTGGTGGCCGGTGCGACAGGTCAAGGTAAGTCTGTGGGACTGAATGCCATCGTGACCTCCCTGCTCTACAAGAAGCATCCCAGTGAACTGAAGTTCGTCATCATCGACCCGAAGAAGGTGGAATTTGCCATCTATGCGCCGATTGAGCGTCACTTCCTGGCCAAGTTGCCCGACGGAGAGGATGCCATCATCACCGACGTGACGAAGGTGGTACAGACACTGAACTCGCTGTGTGTGGAAATGGACAACCGTTACAAGCTCTTGCAGAACGCGGGATGCCGTAACATCAAGGAATATAACGCGAAGTTTATCAACCGCCAGCTGAATCCGGAGAACGGTCACCGCTTCCTGCCTTACATCGTCATCATCATTGATGAGTTCGGCGACCTGATTATGACAGCCGGCAAGGAGGTGGAACTGCCTATCTGCCGTATTGCCCAGCTGGCCCGTGCGGTGGGTATCCACGCTATCATCGCTACCCAGCGTCCGACCACGAACATCATTACGGGTACCATCAAGGCCAACTTCCCGGCACGTGTGGCTTTCCGTGTGGCTTCCATGATGGACTCACGCACCATTCTGGACCGTCCGGGTGCCCAGCAGCTCATCGGTAAGGGTGACATGCTGTACCTGCAAGGAAACGACCCCGTGCGCGTGCAGTGTGCGTTTGTCGATACGCCGGAAGTGGAACGCATCGCGGAATTCATCGGCAAGCAGCAGGGTTATCCTACGGCCTTCATGCTGCCGGAATACGTGGATGAGAATGCAGAACCCAGCAGTGCAGCCGACGTGGACATGAACCGTCTGGACCCGCTCTTTGAAGAAGCGGCTCGTCTGGTCATCTACCACCAGCAGGGTTCCACTTCGCTGATTCAGCGTAAATTCTCCATCGGCTACAACCGTGCAGGACGTATCATGGACCAGTTGGAAAAGGCGGGCATCGTAGGTCCGGCCAACGGTAGCAAGGCGCGCGACGTGCTTTGTCTGGATGAAAACGATTTACAAATGAGAATGAGCAGCCTGAAGGATTAAACGGGCTGCCCTCTAACCCCTAAAAACGATTGTGACAGGTATGAAAAAGATTTTTCTTCTCGTCCTGCTGATGGGAGTCGCCTTGTGTCAGGCTGTGGCCCAACAGGATGCAAAAGCTGAAAGCATATTAAGCAAGATGACGGACAGCTACCGGAAAGCCGGCGGCATCAGTCTGACTTTTGGAGGTACACAACAAGGAAAGCTGTTGCTGAAAGGCAACAAGTTCTGTCTGGAGAGCGGAGGCATCAAGACCTGGTTCGACGGAAAGACACAGTGGAGCTACGTGGAGCAGAATGAAGAGGTGAACGTGTCATCCCCCACCCCGGAGGAAATACAGAGCGTCAACCCGTATGCATTGCTGAGGGCCTACAAGAAGGGCTTCAACTACCGCTACGTGGGCGAAAAGACCCGTCAGGGAAAGCGGGGACATGAAATCATCCTAACCCCGAAAACCTCGCAGGACATTAAAAGCATCACACTGAACGTGAAGGAAAACAGCTCGCCCGTGTACATTGCCATCCAGTTGCAGAACGGAGAGAAACAAGAGTTTCAGATTTCGTCATACCGCACGGGAGTGAATCTGCCCGACGCGGTGTTCCGTTTCGACAAAAGCAAGTATCCCGAAGCAGAAATCATTGATTTACGATGACATCATCCGATGTATCGAGAATAAAACTTTGAGCTAAGTAAGAGGGGGTTTCGGCATAGATATACATGACGCTGCCCCCTTTTATCGCATCTATAATGGGGCGCGACACGGAAGTAGGCAGTGCCGGACATCCGAAACTCCGTCCCAACCGTCCGCCACGACTGGCCACGGAGGGGTCTGCATAGGCGGCCCCGTGCACCACAATGGCACGTTCGCGGGCCCGGTCGTTAATCCCTTTCTCCAGCCCGTCGAGAATGAGCGAATAGCCGTTTCGTCCCTGATAGGTGGAAGCCGTCAGGTAAAAACCCAGTGAGCTCTTGTAGGAGCCGTATTCGTTGGAAAAAGAAGTAGCATAGTTTCCGCCGCTGTTCTTGCCGTGCGACACTACCGAGGAATACAGCATCCGTCGGTGCTTCATGTCGAACACGTACAGGCGCTTTTCCGTGGAAGGCTTGGAAAAGTCAATCAGGGTCAGTACATCGCGTTTGCGGTTCTTGATGCGGTTGTAACCCGTCACCGCCTGCTTGAAGGCCCGCCAGTTGACCACCCCCTCCAGCTGCATGGAATGGTAGAGCGACACGACCTCATCGGCCGCCTTGACCGCTGCTACAGGGGATTCAGTAGGAACAGACTCTCCTTCCGCCGTGAAATACGCACAGGGGAAAGACAGGAACATGGCAGAAAGAAAAAATTTGATGATATGATTTTGCATGACTTTTTACGACCTGAAAAATATTCGGCCGCAAAGTTACGGATTTTCCGCCCTTCTTCTTCCGTAAAGAGAGTTAATTTTATAGAAATCACTCGATTACAATCACCAGTGACCGTTCTGTCGGTGCCCAGTCGTACACAAACTTGGCATGCGAGGTGGCATTGCGCACACACATGTGCGAACGGGGCGTGGTGCCCAACGACCAGCTGTATTCAATCATCGCCGTGCGAGGCACGTTGACCGGCACCCCGTGAATATAGGCTCCGTTGGTGAAGCGGCTGGCATACGGTGCATAGCCTCCGGTGGCTGCAGAGCCGTCTTTCAGGAACACCATGCGCGACTTTTTCTGCTGCACCACAAACATGCCGAGCGGCGTTTCCTGCGCGTACGGCGGACGGTGCATGCCCGTAGTAGCCGGATTCATGCTGCGGATGGCCCAGGTACCTTCTTCCAGACGTTCCAGCGTGGCAATGTTCTGGTCGCCCCGGTCCACCACTACCACGTGGTTAAACTGCGTGCTGTCGGACAAGAGCTTGACGTAGCGGCGCGGCACCCACCATTCTCCCTCGATGGAGACCGGTGACACGCGATAGAAGCTGCCCGTCTCGCCCAGGAAAGACACCAGCGCCCCGTCGCGTCCGTAGCGTTCGGGCACCAGCGTATCCGAAGGAAGATACAGCGGCACCGACTGATAGCGTTCCACTCCCAGCGTATCGGCAATGCGCCGGTACACATTCTGCGTGTATTTCCGCACCAGCGGAGCTTCACGGTTCACATTCTTGTAATTCTGGAATATCGCCCAGCGGTTGGCATCGTACTGAAGGTTCTCGATAAAGGCCAGGCATTTGCGTATGGCATCCCATTTGAATGAACGGACGGTGTCCTTATACGGATACTCATCCTTCAAGGTATATTTGTCAAAAAGAAGTTCCTTCGCCAAGATGATGTCGTCAGCGGTCAGCGGTTTACGCTCAAACGGCAGAATATCTTCCACCTCCATGCTGTCGGGAGATGCCGTCTCCGACACGATGGGTTGCGACATCGGTTGTTCCACCCCACGGCCTGCTTCCTCCCGGCAACCGCAAAGGAGACACAAGAAGCATATTAAGCCTGTCAGTCGTTTCATAATGAAGGGTTATAAGGTTGGAACAAAGATAATAATTTTTGCTAAAAAACCGCAGGAAAATGCAAAAAATCAGCGACTTTCTGCAAAGAAAGCACGACTTCCGGCACTTCCTCCAATTACTCGTCCAGGATACGGGCCGTCTCCACTTTTTCCAGTCGCGCACGCAGCTTTCCCATCATCGACTTGCGGATGCGCAGACGCATCAGGCAGTCCATGTCGTACGACTGTTCCAGTATCTCGGGCGACTCTTCCTTGACGATGCGCATGATGTCGTTCATGAAAGGATATTCGAACGCCACGGCCACGTCTTCGTCCACCGTCTTCTCGATGACCGGGGCTTCATCCAATGCCAGCGAAGCCGCCATGCGGTAGGCCACAATCAGACCGCTCGTCCCCAGCTTGATGCCGCCGAAATAACGCACCACGATGACCAGCACATCGGTCAGTTCGCGCGAGTTAATCTGTCCGAGGATGGGCTTTCCGGCCGTGCCCGAAGGCTCTCCGTTGTCGTTGGCCCGGAAATCCTTCCGTTCCGCCCCCAGCATATAGGCATAACACACGTGGCGGGCATCGTAATATTTCTTCTGGTACTCTTCCAGAAGGGACTTCACTTCGGAGAGCGTACGCACCGGCAGCGCAATGGCAATGAACTTGCTGCGCTTCTCGGTATAGATGGCTTCCGCGCTTTCCTGAATGGTCTTATAGGTATCTTCTTGCATCGTTTTTTCTTCTTTCAGGTGGCAAATTTAATGATTTTTCTCGCATTTTTAAAACCGGAAAGCGTATCTTTGCTCCTGCATTAATCCCTTAAGAAACTAATGGCATGAAAAAATTACAAAAACTAACCTACTGTATGGGACTGGTTGCCGTGGCTGCACCTCATGCACAAGCTGCAACCCCCGATTCTGAAAAACCCAATATTTTGTTCATTCTCTGCGACGACATGGGATACGGCGACCTGGGATGCTACGGTCAGCCTTTCATCCAGACACCTTGCATCGACCAGATGGCACAGGAGGGCATGCGATTTACGCAGGCATACGCCGGAAGCCCCGTCAGTGCCCCGTCGCGTGCCACCATCATGACCGGACAGCACAGCGGACACGGACACGTGAGAGGCAACAAGGAATACTGGCTCGGCGAGGTGTGGTACGGACAGAACAAGGAATATGCCGTGACCGGACAGGAGCCGTATGACCCGCAGCACATCATCCTGCCGGAAATAATGAAGAAAAACGGCTATACCACCGGCATGTTCGGCAAATGGGCGGGCGGCTACGAGGGTTCGACCTCTACTCCCGACAAGCGGGGCGTGGACGAATACTTCGGCTACATGTGCCAGTTTCAGGCGCACCTCTACTACCCGAACTTCCTGAACTCCTACAGCCGTGCCGCAGGTGATACGGCCGTCAGCCGTGTGATTCTGGAAGACAACATCCGCTACCCGATGAGCGGCGAAGACTATTTCAAGCGTACGCAGTATTCGGCCGACCTGATTCACCAGAAGGCACTGGAATGGCTCGACAAGCAGGACGGCAAACAGCCTTTCTACGGCTTCCTGACGTACACCCTGCCGCATGCCGAACTGGTACAGCCCAACGACTCCATCCTGAAGAAATATAAGAAACAGTTCTTTGAAGACAAGACCTGGGGCGGACAAGCCGGTTCCCGCTACAACGAGAGCGTGCACACACATGCCCAGTTTGCCGGCATGATCAGCCGACTGGATGCCTACGTGGGCGAAATCCTGGCCAAGCTGAAAGAAAAAGGGCTCGACGAGAATACCATCGTCATTTTCAGCAGTGACAACGGTCCTCACGAAGAAGGCGGTGCCGACCCGACATTCTTCGGACGCGACGGCAAGTTGCGCGGCCTGAAACGCCAGTGCTACGAAGGAGGTATCCGCATCCCGTTCATCGTACGCTGGCCGGGAAAGGTGAAAGCCGGTGAGGTGAACGACCATCAGCTGGCCTTCTACGACATCATGCCGACCTTCTGCGAACTGGTGGGCGACAAGCGTTTCCCCAAGAAATACCTGAACAAGAAACTGGAAGGTGACTGTTTCGACGGCATCTCTTTCGCTCCTACCCTGTTGGGAAATGACAAAGCTCAGAAGGCACACGACTTCCTCTACTGGGAGTTCCACGAAACCGACCAGATTGGTCTCCGCATGGGCGACTGGAAGATGGTGGTAAAGAAGGGTGTTCCTCACCTCTACAACCTGGCAGAAGACATCCATGAGGACCACGACGTGGCTGCCCAGCATCCGGATCTCGTGAACCAGATGAAGCAGGTAATTCTGCGCGAACACCGCCCGAACGACCTCTTCCCCGTGACCTTACCGAAATAAGATATTTTACCGGAAAACGCACTTACGTTTCGAACCAAACGCACTTGCGTTCCAACTCAAACGCCGAAGAGTCTTAAAGAAAACGCACTTACGTTTAGCAGAATACGTAAGTGCGTTTTCTTTTCAGCTTGCTTCTCGCCGTCCGTCCCGCAAGTA
>NZ_JBBKBF010000049.1:0-30157 GCF_037892625.1 Phocaeicola sp. ICN-14070
GTTTTTATGATTTTGTATGATGTACAAGTGCGTTGGAATTGGGCATAAAAAAAAGGAGACCGATGATTCAGTCTCCTTTTATATTAATGGAAAATCCGATTATTTAATGTTCGGGTTCAGCTTGTTCCATTCAGCTACTGGAGGAAGAACGCCCATAGCGATTACTTCATCACGCAGTGCACACAAGTGTTCGTAGCTCTTATCCAAAACAGCTTGTTCTTCTGCAGTACCGTTCAAAGCAGCGCAGTGGCAACCGTCAGCAGTGATAGAAGTTTCCCAAGCCATCATGATGTGGTCGTACTTTTCGTTAGAAACGTAAGTACCAGCCGGCCAGCGGAATGCTTTACCACCCATAGCAGCACCAATCATTTCGATAGAAACGTATGACGGGCTCTGGAATGAAGAACGGCCACGCAAGTTGATGATGTTAGCACCACCCTTAGTTACTTTCTGCTGGATTTCAGCCCACTGTTCTTTTGTCAAAGCGTCAGTACCGATGATGTCTGTCAAAGCTTTACCGTTTACTTTAGCAGTAGAAGCAAATACAGCCATCTGTTCGCCGTGACCACCGTAAGTACGGCAGTTTTCAACAGCGTCCATAGAGATCCCGAAATGTTTTGCCAATTCGCTGCGCAGACGAGTAGAGTCAAGAGCAGCCAAAGTAGTTACCTGACCCGGTTTCAAACCAGAGTACAACAGTGTGATCAAACCTGTGATGTCAGCAGGGTTGAAGATAACTACGATGTGTTTTACATCCGGACAGTACTGTTTTACGTTCTTACCGAATTCTTCTGCGATAGCTGCGTTGCCTTTCAACAGGTCTTCACGAGTCATACCAGCTTTACGAGCAGCACCACCTGAGTTTACGATATATTTAGCACCAGTCAGCGCTTCTTTGATATCTGAAGTGAAAGTGATGTTCACACCTTCGAAACCGCAATGGAACAATTCTTCAGCAACACCTTCCAAACCTGGAGCGTACGGGTCGTACAAACAGATGTTAGGAGTTAAGCCCATCATGATAGCAGTCTGAGCCATGTTAGAACCGATCATACCGGCAGCACCAACAATGGTAAGTTTTTCGTTTGTTACAAATTCCATAATTCTTATGTATTTAAGTTATGTATAAAAGTGTATAGTCAGTCTTTGTTTTTTCTTCAATGCAAAGATAGGAAAGTTATCAGTGAAAACGAATCTTTACACTGGTAAATATAGGATGAAAAAAGATGATTTTCGGCAATTACGGAAAAATTTCACTATTTTTAGATGTCATATCCCAATTTTGCAAAGAGTAGGTTACATTTCTTTGTTTGCATTTTATCACTTTAAATTCTTTTCCCTGCTACCTTATTTAATATGCTGATGTCAAGATTTTATATCCTTTTTTCACTTTCCTGAAGCATTCTCTTCTTCCTTGGAAAAACACCTTTTCGTTCAATCTGAAATGTACTTGCGTTTAAGATGAAACCTCCTTGTGTTTTGTGTCAAATGTACTTACGTTTCATTGTGAATGCACTTGCGTTTGGAAGCAGTATTTTGTTTGGTAATTACAGTTAAGAGTTTCATCATGTCAGGGGAGTATATATAAGGCTATTTGGCGGAATAGATGGTAAATCTTTCAATTCTGTTTCAGAAAATCATGGTCTTTTCTGAAATATTCCATATTTTTGCCCGATAACCGTTATGAAGATGAAAGTAAAGTTATACCTGTTAGGGTGGGTAATAATTATATGTAGTGTGATTTCGGTCAAAGGACAAAGCCTGAAAGAGGTTCCAGGTCAGGCTGAAGTAGATACTGCTAAAGTTTACTTGCCTGCTGATTCCTTGTTTGCCCGTTTTTTGAAAGAAAAACAAATGCCTGTTACGGCTTGTAATCGTATGACTTTGTTGAAGAGCGGTCGCAGCAAGTTTGAACATTTGTTTGAAGATATAAAGAAGGCTGAAAACTATATCCATCTGGAATACTTTAATTTCCGCAGTGATTCTATTGCCAAGGAATTATTTACCCTGTTGGCTGAGAAAGCCAAAGAAGGAGTGACAATCAAGGCCTTGTTTGATGACTTTGGAAATTTGTCGAACAGTCGTCCCCTGCGAAAGGAACATCTGAAGATGCTGGCGGAAAGAGGAGTGGAAATGGCTCGTTTCAGTCCCATTCGTTTTCCTTATATCAATCACGTGTTTTGTCGTGACCATCAGAAAATTGTGGTCATCGACGGAAAAGTGGGATATACGGGTGGCATGAATATTGCCGATTATTATATCAACGGGCTTCCCGAAATCGGTCCTTGGCGCGATATGCACATCCGTATAGAAGGACCGGCGGTGCAGTATCTGGAAAAAGCGTTTTTAGGTGTATGGAATAAGGAAACACACGAA
The DNA here is from genome assembly GCF_037892625.1 of Phocaeicola sp. ICN-14070. Taxonomy (NCBI): domain Bacteria; kingdom Pseudomonadati; phylum Bacteroidota; class Bacteroidia; order Bacteroidales; family Bacteroidaceae; genus Phocaeicola; species Phocaeicola sp. ICN-14070. The sequence goes on from NZ_JBBKBF010000049.1 coordinate 2,377, forward strand.
GGTTTGAAGGAAGGGCAAGTGGCGCATGATACGTTGTGCGAGGGTTCCGGAAGAAGGGTGGCCATTGTGCAGCGTATTCCGAAAGTTTGTCCGGAAATCATGCGTGAGGCCTATATTGCGGCATTGGATGCCGCAGAACGTAAGGTGCAGATTATCAATCCTTATTTTACTCCTACTCGTGAAGTCAGAAATGCTATTAAACGAGCGGCAGAACGGGGAGTTCGGGTGGAAATCATGATTCCCGGAAAATCGGATATCTCTTTTACTCCCGATGCCGGGTTTTATATAGCCAATAAGTTGCGTAAGGCCGGAGCACACATCTATGTGTTCAATGGGGGCTTTCATCATTCTAAAATCATGATGGTGGACGAGCGGTTCTGTACGGTGGGCAGTACGAACCTGAACAGCCGTAGTCTCCATTATGATTATGAAATCAATGCTTTTATTCTGGATTTGCCTACTACTGCCGAGTTGGGAGAAGTATTTCAGAACGATAAGCTCAATAGTACGATTATGACCCGTGAGGAATATAAGAAGCGGAGTGTCTGGCGTCGTTTTGTAGGATGGTTTGCGCATTTGTTTACACCGGTTATATAATAATAAAAGGTGAATATCTCCTGAAACTACAATTTTTTTCTTATTTTTGTCCGATTATATAGTAGTAACAGCCAAAAAAAGAACCTGATTTTTTACGGAACAATATGTCGTTTTTTAAGGATGTAATCGGACAAGAAGATGTGAAACAACTTCTCATTCATAGTGCAAGGAATGGGAAGATGCCTCATGCCGTCTTGCTGACGGGACCTTCTGGAAGTGGAAAGTTACCCATAGCTTTAGCGGTGGCACGTTATCTTCTTTGTCATCATCCTGCAGAAAATGATGCGTGCGGACAATGTAATTCGTGTAAGATGATGGACCATCTGGCTCATCCTGACATGCATTTTGCTTTTCCGGTGGTGCGTAAAAAGGCCGGAAGGGACGTGGTTTGCGATGAATTCCTGCCTCAGTGGCGTGAAATGCTGGGACGTAATCCGTATGCCGACCTTCAGGAATGGATGCGGGGCATTGATGCGGGCAATCAGCAACCTCAGATTTATGTGCGTGAGAGTGATGAAATCCAGCGGAAGCTTTCGCTGAAAGCCAGTCAGGGAGGATACAAGGTCATGCTTATCTGGCTTCCGGAGAAAATGAATGTGGAATGTGCGAATAAGCTGCTGAAACTGTTGGAAGAACCTCCTTTGAAAACCGTATTTCTGTTAGTGAGTGAGGAACCTGACTTATTGCTTCCTACGATTGTGAGTCGTACGCAGCGCATCAATTTAAAACCTTTACCGGAGTCGGATATTGAGCGTTATCTGGTGGAGCGTTATATGCTTCCTGTGGAAGATGCCCGTGACATTGCACACCGTTCGGCCGGAAGTTTATTGAGGGCCGTGGAAAATGTGCATTTGGGAGAGGAAAACAGGCTTTGCTTTGAACTCTTTGTGAACCTCATGCGTACGGCCTATAAACGTGATATTCGTAGTCTGAAAGCGTGGAGTGAGCAGGTGGCGGGAATGGGACGCGAACGGCAGAAGAACCTCCTGGAATATTGCCAGCGGATGGTGCGTGAAAACTTTATCTGCAATTTTCGTCAACCTGATATGGTATATCTGAGTCTGGAGGAGTTACAGTTTGCCAGCCGTTTTGCTCCTTACATCAATGAGCGGAACATTATTTCCGTGATGGAATTGCTGGAGGAGGCACAGGTACACATTGAGCAGAATGTGAATCCGAAGATGGTTTTTTTTGACATGGCGCTGAGAATGATTGTAGAAATGAAACAACAATAACAATATATGGACGATTTCAAGCTTAAAAACGGAAGTGGCCGACTCTGCTGTGGAGGCTGCGGACGACAGAATAATAAATTGAATACTTATGACTGGCTGGCCGATATTCCTGGAAACGCAGAAGAGCAGGATATGGTGGAAGTTCAGTTTAAAAATACCCGTAAGGGATATTTTAAAAACAGCAACGGGCTGCATCTGGAGAAGGGAGATATTGTGGCAGTAGAAGCCAGTCCGGGACATGACATCGGTACGGTAACACTGACCGGAAGACTGGTTCCCTTGCAGATGCGTAAGGCTAATTTGAAGCCTGATGCAGAAATACGCCGTATTTACCGTAAGGTAAAGCCGGTGGACATGGAAAAATATGAGGAAGCAAAATCACGTGAACATGATACAATGATTCGTTCGCGTAAGATTGCAGAAAGCCTGGGACTTCAGATGAAAATCGGTGACGTGGAATATCAGGGTGATGGCAATAAGGCAATATTCTATTACATTGCAGATGAACGTGTGGATTTCCGTCAGCTGATTAAGGTGCTGGCCGAGACTTTCCGGGTGCGTATTGAAATGAAACAGATTGGTGCCCGTCAGGAAGCCGGACGTATCGGAGGAATCGGACCGTGCGGACGCGAGTTGTGCTGTGCTACGTGGATGACGAACTTCGTTTCAGTGTCGACCAGTGCGGCTCGTTTTCAGGATATTTCGCTTAATCCACAGAAACTGGCCGGACAGTGTGCCAAACTGAAATGCTGCCTGAATTATGAAGTAGATGCCTACGTGGAATGTCAGAAACGCTTGCCGAGTAAGGAAATTACCCTTGAAACGTTGGACAACATGTATTATTACTTTAAGGCAGATATTCTGAAAGGAACTATTACTTATAGTACGGATAAGAGTTTCCTGGCAAATGAAGTGACTATCTCCGCACGCAGAGCCTTTGAAGTGCTGAATATGAACAAACGAGGAGAAAAGCCTGAAAAACTGGATGACGAATTCTCCGGACGTGAATCGCAGCGTTCAAAAGACTTGCTGGAACAAGAGAGCTTGACCCGTTTTGACAAAACAAAAGGCGGAAAGAACCGGAAAAAGAAACAAAAAGGGCAGGCATCACAAAACAATGCGTCAGCGGCTCCTGTAGAAGCAGGTAATGGACAAACTCCAGACGCTCCTAAGGAGAAAGAAAATAAAGGACCGCAAGGAAGAAACAACCGTCCACAGAGACCAAAAGGGAATCCGGCTCCGGCAGCTCCACAGGCTCCGGCGGCTGAAAATGCCGGAAATGCACCACAGGCAAAAGCCGGTCAGGAACCTCGCCCTAACCGCAACGGGCGGAGAAATTTCCGTCGGAATAACGAGGGAAACAAACGTCCGGAGCGTAATACAAATACGGATGTACAGGCTTAAAGAATCTTTTATTCATTATATAAAGGCAGGACTGGCACTATGTGTCTTGTTCCTGCTGAATGCCTGTCATACAGATACGCGTTATCATGTATATCAGGCTGTTTCTGGTGAAGAAGGCTGGGATAAATCTGATTCCTTGGCTTTCCATCTTCCTGTAGGACTTTCTTCCGGTGAGTACCGGATGGAGATAGGTCTCCGTCATACCGGAGAATATCCTTATCGGGATATCTGGCTTTCGGTGACGCAGTTGGAAGGCGATTCAATACCGCCCCGCACGGATACACTGCACATTTATCTGACCGATGAAAAAGGACACTGGGTGCAGAGTGGGGCAATGGGAGGATTGTATCAGCATGTATATGTGTCAGATAAACCGGTTGTTTTCTCTACCGATTCAATAGACCGCATTTTTCGTATCACTCATCTGATGAGACAGAACCCATTGCCTGGAATATCCGATGTGGGAATCCGGTTATTTCTCTCTGGCCGCGTCAATGCGGAGAAAGACAAACAGCAGGATGGTAAATCCCCACAGTGAGGAACCGCCGTAGCTGAAGAATGGGAGGGGGATACCGATAACGGGGGTTAGTCCGAGTACCATTCCTATATTAATAAAGAGGTGGAAAAAGAAGATACTTAGTACGCAGTAGCCGTATACTCTTCCAAAGCGGCTTTCCTGTCGTTCGGATAGCACGATAAGGCGTAGAATAAGTCCCATGAACAAGAAAATCACCAAAGCGGAGCCGACAAATCCTTGCTCTTCGCCGATGGTACAGAAAATGAAGTCGGTATCCTGTTCCGGAACGTATTTCAGTTTGGTTTGTGTACCGTTGAGAAAGCCTTTTCCGAATAATCCTCCGGAACCGATGGCTATTTTACTTTGGTTGACATTGTATCCGGCTCCTGCAGGGTCATCTTTCATTCCCAATAACACCTCGATTCGAATCTTCTGGTGAGGTTCAAGTACCTGATTGAATACATAGTCGGTCGAGAAGAAAAAGATGCCCGAGCCAACTACGAACAGAATTACATAGAAATAAGCTCTCAGTCGTTCACGCAGATAGAAGAAAGCCAGTGTGAGTATGATACCTCCACAAAGGGCTAACTGGAGATGACATACATTAAACGGAATTACGTAGTTGGAAAACAGGGCTCCTAATAACGTTCCTCCGCCTCCGATACCGAAAATGTAGGCAGCAAGTTTGGGCGACTGACGCTGGCAATATCTTCCCACCAGAAAGGCAGAAAGCAGAATGACAAGTGTCAATACGGAAAATTCTCCCCATGAAGTCATTTCATCAGGCATAATTTCTGTACTGAATTTTAGGCCGACGATAAAAAATACTACCGCACAGATTCCGGAGAATAGAACTGTTCCGGTCATCCCTTCTCTGTAGAGCATTAAAAAAAAGGATAGGTACACCAGGGCAGAACCTGTTTCTTTCTGGAGTATAATCAATGCCATAGGCAGCAGAATGATACCCAAAACGGTTACCAGATTGCGGGTGCGCTGCATTTGGAAAGTATATTCGTTTATATATTTTCCTAATGCAAGGGCTGTTGCAAATTTGGCGAATTCAGCGGGTTGCAGACTTACCGGTCCTAATACAATCCATGAGCGTGAACCTTTGATTTCATGTGGATTGAAGATCGTACCGAATAGTAGCAAAATCATGATACCATAAAGCAGATAGGCATAGGTATCATATATACGGTCTTCAAGCATGAGTATGACAAAGCCTATTCCTAGTGAACAGCCTATCCACATCAGCTGTTTACCGGCGCGTGTGGTAATATCCAGGAAATTCGGCTCACCATAATCGTAACTTGCTCCGCACACACTGAACCATCCGCAGATGACCAGTATCAGGTAAAGTCCGATGGTCCACCAATCCACATTTTTCCATACACTACCTCTCATGTATCCCATAATCAATCCTCCTGTTTTGAATCTCTGTAGCCATGACTTCGTCTTCTGGCGAGAGTTTCCCTTTTAAATACTTTTCAATCATGAGTCGTCCGATGGGCACACCGTATACCGCACCGAATCCTCCGTTTTCCACATAGACTGCAATGGCAATCTTGGGATCTTTCATGGGAGCAAATCCCATAAAGGCTGAGTGGTCTTTTCCACGGTTCTGGGCCGTTCCGGTTTTTCCACATACCTCGATGTCGGGTAAGTTGGCACCTCTACACGTTCCGCCCAACACGGCAGAACGCATGCCTTGTACCACTTCCTCGTAATGTGAACGGTCTACCATGGTATATCTTTTCCGTGTGTAAAGTGTGTCGAGCGGTTCACCTTCTACCTCTTTCACCACATGAGGTGTGATAAAATAGCCTCTGTTGGCGATGGTTGCTCCTAAGTTGGCTATTTGTAATGGAGTCAGTGTGACCTCACCTTGTCCGATGGAAATACTGATGATGGTCAGTCCATTCCATGAGCCTCGGTAAGCTTTGTCGTAGACGCTTGCATTGGGGATAAATCCTCTTTTTTCTCCGGGAAGGTCGATTCCCAACGGATAACCGAATCCCATGGATACCATATAGTCTCTCCAGGTGTTCATGGCTTTTTGTACAGTTCCGTATTTCTTTCGGGCACCAATCATGTAATAAAGTCCCCAGCAGAAATATCCGTTGCAGGAAGTCGCTAATGCCGGAATCAGTGAAAGTGGCGAGGGGTGACCGTGACATCCTACATGAAGTCCCCGGAAGTTGAATCCACCAAAACACGGATAACTGGTCTGGGTGGTTATGATTCCTTCTTGCAGGAAGGTCAGTGCCTGTGAGGTCTTGAAAGTGGAACCTGGCGGATAGGTACCCATGATGGCACGGTTCAATAAAGGCTTCCAGGGGTCACGCGCCAATATCAGGTGGTTCTTACCGCGGTTTCTTCCGACCATTTTTCGAGGGTCGTAAGTTGGTGAAGAGACTAAGCAGAGTACCTCGCCAGTAGATGGTTCTATGGCTACAATACTTCCGATTTTTCCTTCCAGCAGACGTTCTCCCAGCTCCTGAAGCTCGATGTCCAGACTCAGTCGCAGGTTTTTTCCTGCTACAGGAGCCTTATCGAATTTCCCGTCCATATAGTTCCCCTGGATTCGTCCTCGGGCATCACGTAATAATATTTCAATACCTTTTTCTCCTCGTAACTGCTTTTCGTAAGAACGCTCTACTCCTAATTTACCGATAAAGTCGCCGGGAATATAGTATTCATCCTTTTCCATATCGGATTTGGAAACTTCGGCAATATCTCCCAGGATGTGAGCTCCGGCATTGTAGGTATATTGTCGGATGGTACGTCGCTGGATATAGAATCCTGGAAATTTAAACAGTTTTTCCTGGAACACACCACAATCTTCGGCCGACAGCTGGGTAAGAAATACCTGGTTGGTGTAAGGGGAGTAGCCAGGATTAAGCCGGCGATTTTTCATGTCACGGAATTTTTTTCGCAGAAACTCTGATGAGATTTTCAGTGTTTGGCATAAATCCATGGTATCCAGCTCCGTAATTTCTTTCATAATCACGGTAATGTCGTAAGCAGCCTGATTATAAACCAGCAGTTTATCATTCCGGTCGTATATGACTCCTCGGCTTGGATATTGTATTTTTTTGAGAAAAGCGTTGCTGTCGGCATTTTTCTTGTAGTCTTCGCTCATGATTTGCAGTGAAAGTAAACGTATAAGAAAAATCAGTACAATCACAATGACTGCACCGCCAATTACATATTTTCGCTTTTCAAGATCGTAGTTTCTTTCCACTATTTTTTCCTCCTGACAGAATCAACACATAAGATGAATATGAGCGTGACAATTGTATCACTGGCAATTTTCAGCAACAGCGTGGGCATGTTGGTCAATGAGAATGTATCCAAGATATTCAGTATGAAAGCATGTAATAAAACAAGGACTATCGTATATCGGAAGAATGAAGCAAATCCCATCTGATACATGCCTGGTTCAAAGTTGTCTGTAATATCACGCAAGGAAAACAATCTGAGAATCCATGGGCGGCAGAAGGCTGTACATACGGCTGTGGCAGCGTTTAATCCTGGTGTATTGCTGAAAATATCGATGCAAAGTCCTAAAGAAAAAGCCCATAACATTAATCCCTTACGGCTGTTGTCTGAATCTATTTTCAATAAAAAGTAGATGTAGAACAACGGTGTGGCATATTGTTCAAAATGAATGTGGTTGAGTACCAGTACTTGCAGTAAGACAAGTATGATGAACCATTCAAGACGTATGATATATTGCATAATTACCTTGGCTTTCTGTATCGTTAATTTTTATGGTTGCATTGAATGTATGCTATCCTCAAGTTGTGCCTGCTCAGTGCCGTTGAATGACCCTAAAACCCTGACATTGTTCAGTCGGGCAAAGTCCGTGAATAACTTGACCTTGAGCAGGTAAGATAGTCCGTCGTGGCTGTCTTCCATGTCATCTACAGTGCCTACAGGTATCCCGGCTGGAAAAACGGCGCTGTGCCCACTTGTTACAATCGTATCACCCAATGAGAATTCGGAATGTCGGGGCATATCTTTGACGTAGGCATATTGTGAAGAACCTCCTTCCCATTTCAGAAAACCGAAATAAGAGGTTCGTTTGATTTTACAGCTGATGCTGCTTTTAGAGTTTAATACGGGCAGTACTATGGCATGATGTTTTCCTGTGAGGTAAACAATGCCGACTACTCCGTTTCCACATACGACTCCCATTTCCGGGCGGATGCCGTCGGCCTCTCCTTTGTCGATGGTAATGAAATTGTTGGGGTGTGTGATGCTGTTGTTGACTACTCTTGCATCATATAACACATAGTCTTTTAATGCTTCTTTACGCAGGTTAGCCACTCCTGTAGTGTCTTGTGTATATTGCTCTAAGGCTTGCGACAAGCGTTCCACTTCAATTTCCAGTTCGACATTTCGTGCGGTTAAGTCTTTGTTGACTTCTGTCAGGCCAAAATAGCGTGTTACTTGACTGGAGGCTTCGTATACTATCCCTGCGAGGTAATTAGCAGAAGTAAAGAAAGCACTTCCCTGATAGTTGTTGAAACGGAACAGCAGGGTAAGTGAAATAACCTCCAAAAGAACGAAAAGGAACCAGTGATTATATTTCAGCAGAAAATTAAGCAGGTTTCGCATGTCAGAGAATCCGAATGGTGTATAAACGAAAAAATGAAAATTGAAAATGAAGAAATCTGAAATCTCTTCATTTTCAATTTTTATGATATTATCTCATCAGGAATGAGAAACGATCTACATTCTTCAGTGCAATGCCTGTTCCCTTGGCTACGCTCAGCAAAGGATCTTCGGCAATATGGAAAGGAATGTTGATTTTATCTGTCAGTCGTTTGTCAAGTCCTCTCAGAAGCGCTCCGCCTCCAGCCAGATAGATACCATTGTTTACAATGTCGGCATACAATTCAGGAGGTGTATTTTCCAGAGCACTTAAAATTGCTGTTTCTATTTTGGCAATGCTCTTTTCCATACAATGAGCAATTTCCTGATAGCATACCGGAACCTCCATCGGCAGGGCAGTGATTCTGTTTGGACCACGTACGATATAATCTTCAGGTGCATCATCTCCCAGGTCTGTCATGGCTGCACCTACGTGAATCTTGATACGCTCTGCCATTCTTTCACTGACTTTGACATTGTGCTGACGGCTCATATATTCCTGAATATCGGCTGTCAAATCATCTCCGGCTACACGGATAGAGTTATTTGACACAATACCTCCCAAGGAAATGACGGCGATTTCTGTAGAACCTCCACCTATGTCAACTACCATGTTGCCTTCCGGAGCTTCTACATCCAGTCCGATACCGATAGCTGCAGCCATAGGTTCGAATATCAGGTAGACATCACGTCCTCCTGCATGTTCCGCGCTGTCACGTACGGCGCGTAATTCTACTTCTGTAGAACCGGAAGGTACTCCGATTACCATACGCAAAGAGGGAGTGAAGAAATGGCGTCCTGTATTTACTTTTTTAATCAATCCGCGCATCATCTGTTCGCAAGCGTTGAAGTCGGCAATAACACCGTCACGTAACGGACGTACAGTGCGAATGTTCGGATTTTCTTTTTCGTACATCAGCTTGGCACGTTCACCTACGGCAATCATCTTGTCTGTGCGACGATCCAATGCAACAACAGATGGTTCGTCTACCACAATCTTGTCATTGCTGATAATGATGGTATTGGCTGTGCCAAGGTCCATCGCTATGTTTTGTGTAAAGGAGAATAATCCCATTCCTTTAATATGAGTCTAGAATTTTGAAATTAATAAATCCGTTTTAGGAAGACTGAATGACTGCCAGCACAATTATTTTTTGAAATAATCGCGGATAGCAGTGTCGTAGTGTGAAGAAACAGTAAATGCTTCACCTGCAAACCAACGGCGTTGTTCGCGTGTGGTTACAGCTCCCTGTTTATTGAGGATTTCCAATAAGGGTTGGTATTGATGCTTGCTGGCTACGATTACTACATCATTGAAGTTCTTAGCTCCGGCACGAATCAATGAGATACCACCTATATCAATTTTTTCGATGATGTCTTGTTCTGCTGCACCGCTTGCAACTGTATCTTCAAAAGGATACAAGTCTACAATAACCAAGTCAATCTCTGGAATTTCATACTGAGCAACCTGCTTCTGGTCGCCTTCCAGTTCTCTGCGGCAGAGAATACCTCCAAAGATTTTTGGATGCAATGTCTTAACACGCCCTCCAAGAATAGAAGGATAAGTGGTAATGTCTTCTACAGCCTTGCAAGGATAACCTAATGATTCAATGAACTGACGTGTTCCTCCGGTAGACAAGAACTCAACGCCTTCTGCATGAAGCTTGGCCAGGATGGCGTCCAAACCGTCTTTATGGTAAACAGACACCAATGCGGTCTTTATTTTCTTTGATTCTGACATAAATGTTTGATATTTAAAATTCAGGTGCAAAATTACGAATTTTCAGATGATAAACGCAGGATAATGAGCATAAAATATCTTTTTTTTGCATTCTCACTGAAAGTTTTAATGCTGTCGTTTGAAGAGATACAAAGTTTTTTCAGGCTGTCCTTTTTATTTTGTAACACGATTGTAACATATATGACATTCTTTTATAACACGAACGAAATATTTTTGCACTCGGAAAAAACTTAACAAAACAAGTATGGAAACTGTTTATTTAGGAATTGTTATTTTCTTATTTATGCTGGCAGTCTTTGATTTGCTGGTGGGTGTCAGTAATGACGCAGTGAATTTCATGAACTCTGCGGTAGGTGCAAAAGTGGCAAAGTTCAGAACAATTATTATTGTAGCTGCTATCGGAGTATTTGCTGGAGCGGTGCTGAGTAACGGGATGATGGATATTGCCCGTCACGGAATTTTTCATCCGGTAAACTTCAGCTTTTATGAAATCATGTGTATTCTGCTCGCGGTAATGGTGACGGATGTGGTCCTTCTGGATGTCTTTAATACGTTAGGACTTCCTACTTCTACCACTGTTTCAATGGTATTTGAATTATTGGGAGGTACTTTTATTCTTGCCATTTTAAAGATTGTCGGTGATGAAACCGGACTGTTAACCTTAGGTGATATGATGAATACGGAAAAGGCCCTTTCAGTGATTATGGGTATTTTCCTTTCGGTAGCTGTCGCTTTTATTGTCGGTACTATTGTACAATATATATCTCGACTAATTTTCAGTTTCAATTATAAAAAGAATCTTTCTTGGACTATTGGAATTTTCGGTGGTATTGCCGTAACTTCTTTGGGGTATTTTATTATCATTAATGGGCTGAAGAGTGCTTCTTTTATGACTCCGGAAGCTTTGCAATGGATTCAAGATAATACAATGGCATTGGTAGGTGGATGCTTTGTCGTGTTTACCATACTCATGCAGGTGTTGCACTGGTGCAAGGTGAACGTATTTAAGATTATTGTATTGCTGGGTACATTCTCTTTGGCATTGGCTTTTGCCGGAAATGACTTGGTAAACTTTATCGGTGTACCTTTGGCTGGCTTCTCTGCTTATACAGATTATGTCGCTAATTCCAACGGCGCTGGAATACATGACTTTATGATGTCTTCGTTGATGTCTTCTGCCAAGACTCCTCCTATTTTCCTGATTGCATCTGGTATCGTGATGGTATATGCACTGGCTACTTCAAAGAAAGCGAAGAATGTAATCAAGACTTCTGTAGATTTGGCTCGTCAGGAAGAAGGTGATGAAATGTTCGGTTCTTCTGCATTGGCTCGTGTGATTGTTCGTCGTGCGACTAATATCAATGATTTTCTGGTACGTGTTATTCCGGTAAATGTTCGTCGTTGGATTGACAGCCGTTTCAATAAAGATGAGGTTATTTTGGCAGACGGAGCTGCGTTTGATATGGTACGTGCTTCTGTGAATCTGGTTCTTTCCGGATTGTTGATTATCATCGGTACAACCATGAAACTGCCTTTGTCTACTACTTATGTTACATTCATTGTAGCGATGGGTAGCTCGCTGGCCGACCGCGCCTGGAGTCGTGAAAGTGCTGTATATCGTATTACGGGTATGCTTTCTGTGATTGGTGGTTGGTTTATCACTGCATTTGTAGCTTTCACTATCTGTGCTTTGGTAACTTTCATCATGTTCTACACCAGCTTCTTCGGTATGTTTGTATTTATCGTAATAGCTGTGGTACTTCTTGTTCGTAGTAATATTAAATATGGCAAGAAGGAAAAGGTTGAAAGTCAGGATGATGTGTTTAAACGCATGATGAGTAGTAAGGATAAGGGTGAAACTTTGGCTTTGCTTCGTCAGCATGTACAGGAAACACTGACCGATTATGTGGGTTTCTGTGAAAAGACGTATGTACAGGTAACCGACGGGTTCATTAATGAAGATTTGCGTAGCTTGCGAAAGGCTATGAGTGCGACGGACGACCAGAAAAAAATGTTGAAGAAACGTCGTCGTAAGGAAATACTTGGTCTCCGCCGTTTGCCGATAACCGTGGCTATGGAAAAGAATACTTGGTTCCACTTGGGAAGTAACAGTTGTGAGCAGATGCTTTATTGCTTGAAGCGAATTTGTGAACCATGTAAGGAGCATGTAGACAATAATTTTAATCCGATTTCTCCGGATTGTGTAAAAGAATTCTTGCCTGTACGTGATGAATTATGCAAACTGATGGAACGTGCTAAAGTGGCTATCAGCCAGGATAATTATGAAGATGCAGATGATATTCTGAAAAAAGGAGATGATCTGAAAAATCGTATCTCTGCTTTGCGTAAACAGCAGATGAACCGCATGCAGGAAGGCGATAATGCAAGCTTGAAGGCATCTATGGTATATTTGAATATTCTTCAGGAATCTCAGGAGTTGGTAAGTATCTGGCGTCATTTGCTTCGTGCCAGCCGCTTCTTCCAGGGAGATTATGTACCTCAGGAAGTTTCAATGATTGCGCTTACAGAAGAAAGATAATTTTGTATCCTTAAAAAGAAGGCCGATAAAGGGTTAATGCCCTTTATCGGCTTTTATTTTTTATTTGTCTTCTATTTCGGTGAGATTCCCTGTTGTGGAATTCATGATAAACCCTCTTACTTTTATGTCTTGAGGCACGAGCGGGTGATGGCGTACGATGTGTACACTCTTTTGTACGGCTTCTTCCGTGTCATTAAATCCGCTGAGCCATGAGCTAAGGTTGATATCACAATATTGCATCATTTCAATATGGTCTTGTGAGATTCCTCTTTCATGCATGTGCTGTAGCATGGTTTCACTGTCCATGTGCTGTACGCCACAATCGGTATGTCCGATAATCATGACTTCTTCTACTCCTAACTCATAGATTGCCACAAGTAAGCTTCGCATGGCACTACCGAAAGGGTGAGTGATGGTACCTCCGGCATTCTTGATGATTTTGACGTCACCGTTCTTTATTCCTAAGGCTGCGGGAAGTAATTCTGTCAGGCGGGTATCCATGCAAGTGACAATGGCAATTTTTTTGTCAGGGTATTTGTTCGTTATGTACTTTTCGTATCCCTTGGTTTCTACGAAAGTCTTGTTGAAATTTAATAATTCGTCTATCATAACATTTATATTTTGTATAGAATATAGGCAAAAATACAGATTTATTTTGTGATATTTCAGTTGGCTTTTGGAGGAATTCTTAAAATCATGCACTTATCATGAAGAAGCTTCTGATTTTTTCGTACTTTTGTAGAAAATTCAACCAAACTATTAAAATATGGCTAAAGAACTCGAACTCAAGTACGGCTGTAACCCTAACCAGAAGCCGGCCCGCATTTTCATGCAGGAGGGAGAACTGCCTATTGAAGTATTGAACGGACGTCCTGGATACATTAACTTCCTGGATGCGTTTAACGGATGGCAGTTGGTGAAAGAATTGAAAGAAGCTACCGGAATGCCGGCTGCAACTTCGTTCAAGCACGTGAGTCCTGCCGGAGCCGCAATCGGTCTGGAACTGGATGAAACCATGAAAAAGATTTATTTCGTGGATAATTTGCCTTTATCTCCGTTGGCAAATGCGTACGTGCGTGCGCGTGGAGCAGACCGTATGTCATCGTATGGCGATTTTATAGCTTTGAGTGACGTCTGTGATGAAGAAACAGCTCGTTTTATCAATCGTGAGGTTTCTGACGGCGTGATTGCTCCGGGATACACTGACGCAGCCCTTGAAATTCTGAAAAATAAACGTAAGGGTACTTATAACGTGATTAAAATTGATCCGGAATATCGTCCGAATCCCATTGAACGGAAGGATGTGTTTGGTATCACTTTTGAGCAGGGACGTAACGAAGTGAAATTGAATGGAGCAGAATTGTTTGAAAACATTCCGACTCAGAATAAGAATTTCCCTGAAGCTGCTAAACGTGATTTGATGATTGCATTAATCACGTTGAAATATACTCAGTCTAATTCTGTTTGCTACGTGAAAGATGGACAGGCTATCGGTATTGGTGCCGGACAGCAGAGCCGTATCCATTGTACTCGCCTGGCTGGTAATAAGGCTGATATCTGGTATTTGCGCCAGCATCCGAAGGTGCTGAATTTGCCTTGGGTAGAAAAGATCCGTCGTGCCGATCGTGATAATACCATCGATATTTATATTAGCGAAGATCATGACGATGTATTGGCTGATGGAGTATGGCAGCAGTTCTTCACTGAGAAACCTGAAGTATTGACACGCGAAGAAAAACGTGCTTGGCTTGATACATTGAAGGGAGTATCATTGGGTTCGGATGCTTTCTTCCCGTTTGGAGATAATATTGAACGTGCTCACAAGAGTGGCGTGGAATATATTGCTCAGGCTGGAGGTTCTGTGCGTGATGACCATGTGATTGAAACTTGCGATAAATACGGTATTGCAATGGCATTTACGGGAATCCGTTTATTCCATCATTAATAATGAATTAGTCTGAAAATAGAGGGGTAAATTTGCTGGCGGGGATGAAAAGCAAGTGAATTTACCTCTCTTTTTTTGTAAATAGTATTTGATTTACTATCTTTGCAAAAGTTTGATACTAATCTTGGGCTTGTTTGGTTTTGACAGCGAGAGATGTGGTATGTAAGCATGCAGTGCGTCAGTGATTTGCACTATAATCTCAGTTACTGAACAATTATCTGGCAACGAAAACTATGCTCTCGCTGCTTAATCGAAGTATAGTAGATTAGCTTTATTTCCGTCAAAGTGATGGAAACGAGACATCGCTCAAAAGCTCTTGTTCCGAAGCGTTTGGTTTAGCGGTGCAGCAAATTCGGAAATAGTTTTGGTCTCGTTCCGCGACTGAAATGAAATTTTAGGAACTAAGGTATAAGTGGGTGGCTCTGGTCTTGCTTATGCACGAAAACCGAAGGCAGAGATAAGCATGTAGAAAGCATATGGCTTCCTTGTTTGGACGAGGGTTCGACTCCCTCCAGGTCCACGATGAATTTTTTAAACCGCTGAACATCAGCGGTTTTTTGTTTTTTTAAGCTCTTATATTTTCCCCGTTTTATCAGTCAGTTCCATCAGAAAAGCTATATAAAAATCTGAAGCTCTATTCGGATAGAGCTGTTCTATATTATTGCCCGATGCAATAGATATTGTACAGGAAATATCTTTACGATGATGTCGCAGCACGTTCGTGTTAAGACCTCGACACGTACGTGTCGACCTCTCCGCACGTATGTGTCATGACCTCGTCACGTACGTGCGGAGAGGTAAATCTGGTTTTGCCTTCAAGAAATAACGAACGGATATTTCATGAAAAAGTTCAGGAATTCTTTACAAAAACAAAAGAGACCGGTATCTCAGCGGAGAGACCGGTCCTGAATTTGAGTAGGATTTTTTATCGGATTGGTTATAACTAGAATGCGACAGCAGCAAGTTTTTAATCGGTAATGGTGTCATCGAAGTTTTCTATTCGGGTGACTTTCTTGATGTGGTCTAATTTCTTAAGGTTCTCGCAGATAGTATTTACATCATCTACATCGTGTACAAACAATTGAATTCGGCCTTCAAAAATACCATCATTGGACTCGATATTCAATTTGTGAATATTTACGTTCAACTGTTGGGATATAATACCTGTTACTTGGTTAAGCACCCCAATTCCATCGATTCCTTTCATGTATACATTTACCGGGAAGTTAAGTGCTTTGCCAATTTCCCATTGTACGGCCAATAACCTGTTGCCAAAGCTGGTTTTCAGTTGCGTAGCTATCGGGCATTGGCGCTTATGGATAATAATTCGATTGTTGTCGTCAATATATCCTAAGACATCATCTCCGGGGATTGGTTTACAGCAGTCTGCAATGATGTAGTGCTTCTGAATTTCTTCAGGCGTAAGCTTGACAATTTTCTTCTTGTCAATGTTCAAAGCAGGTTTTTCTTTGGAAGATGCATTATCCTGAGACTTGGGTTTGCTTCCTCCTCCAAATGCAAATGCAATGTATTTTTTCCAATTTGTAGGGGTGGATTTTTCTTTTAACTCATTCTTATCCAAATCTCCTAAGGTGAAAACTTTTTGCCCGATCTGGTACATCAAGTCTTCAGGAGTTTTTAATTTATGAAGGGTACAGAGCTTCTGGATGTTCGTTTCGGTAGCTTCAATGCCTTCTTTCTTAAGGAATTCATGCAGCATGTCTTCTCCGGCCTGCTGGACTTCCTTTCGTTCTCTTTTGAGGATGGATAATATTTTAGCCTTGGCTTTTGCTGTCGTGGCAAAATTAATCCATGAAGGTTGTACTTTCTGTGATTTTGAAGTCAGAATTTCTACCTGATCTCCACTTTGCAGTTTATGGCTCAGTGGTACCAGTTTATGGTTTACTTTAGCTCCAATACAATGGCTTCCTAAGAATGTATGAATGGAGAAAGCAAAATCAAGTGCGGTTGCATTCTGAGGCATCGTTTTAATTTCACCCTTAGGAGTAAATACAAATATCTCAGATGCGAAAAGATTAAGCTTGATTGTATCCAGAAAGTCAAGGGCATCGGGCTGCGGATCATCCAAAATTTCTTTGATGGTTTTCAGCCATTTGCTAAGCTCTCCTTCGTCTTCACTTCCTCCTCCTTCTTTGTATTTCCAGTGTGCGGCAAAACCTTGCTCTGCTACATCATTCATTCGCTCACTTCTGATCTGAACTTCAATCCACTGTCCTTTGTTGCTCATCAATGTCACATGAAGAGCCTGATATCCATTGGCTTTTGGATGGCTGACCCAATCGCGCAAACGGTCAGGATGAGGCTTATATATCCGGGAGATAGCTACATAAATGTTGAAGCAGTCATTCAGTTCTTCCTCTTCATTCTTAGGAGTGAAAATGATGCGTACGGCAAGTATGTCATAGATTTCTTCAAACGTGATATGTTTGTTTTGCATCTTGTTCCAAATGGAGTAGGGAGACTTGATACGTGCCAGAATACGATAAGGGAGTCCCATTTTATCCAATTGTTCGCGAATGGGAGCTGTGAATTCTTCAAATAAGTTGGTTCTTTCAGCTTGAGTAGCCTTTAGCTTTTCTTCGATTTGCTGGTAAGCTTCTAGGTGTTCGTATTTAAAACTTAAGTCTTCCAATTCAGTTTTGATACGATTCAGGCCCAGTCGGTTGGCGAGAGGAGCGTAGATATAGAGTGTTTCCCCGGCAATTTTATATTGTTTACTTGGGAGCATAGAGCCTAAGGTACGCATATTATGCAACCGGTCGGCAATTTTTATAAGAATGACACGGATGTCATCATTCATTGTGAGAAGCAGCTTCTTAAAGTTCTCTGCTTGTGCAGAAGCTCTGTCTCCGAAGATTCCTCCTGAGATTTTGGTTAATCCATCTACAATTTGAGCAATCTTAGGTCCAAACAAGTTTTCGATATCCTCTACGGTGTAGTCAGTATCTTCTACTACGTCGTGGAGTAGAGCAGAACAAATAGAGGTAGACCCCAAGCCGATTTCTACGCAGGCGATGCGTGCTACAGCGATAGGATGTAGAATATAAGGCTCGCCCGAACGTCGGCGCACTCCTTTGTGTGCCTGTCGGGCGAAATTAAATGCTTTTGTAATTATCTCGACTTTTTTCCGATGTTTACTTTTCAGGTATTGGTCCAATAGCTCCTGAAATGCTTCATCAATCAGTTTTTCATCTGTCTGTTCCTGCGTAAGTTTCTCCTCGGTCATAATTCTCTCCCTTTTCTTTGAATCAATAATGCAAAAATAGAGAAAAATACGAATCAAACAAGCAAATGAGGGGTTTTCTTACCGGATGCGTAGAGATTTGCCAGCCCGGATGCTACTTCCCTTGATTCCGTTCAGTCTCCGTAATTGGCTTACGCTAACTCCGTACTTAGCGGCAATACCTCCTAATGTCTCTCCGTTACGGATACGGTGGTATACAGCTTTCCCGCTATTTTTCCCTTTAGTAGTGGTATTGCTGACTGTTACAGTATTACGACGTGTCTGATAAATTTCCGGTTTGTAGTTGTAGATACTGTCTTCGTGATCAATAAAACAGCTCATCATCTGAGTTGGCAACCGTAAGGCATAAGGCTTCTCATTTCCTGGAATGATATCTTTTTTAAACTCCGGATTGAGCGCTCGTAGTTGATCAATGTCAATCTTACAGACTTCAGCTATTTGATTCAAATTTAATGAGCGGTTGATATGGACAGTATCAGTACTTTCTGGCATGTTCATCTCCATAGGACTAATGTAGTGCTCGCAATAATAAGTCATGATGTAGTTTGCTGCTACAAATGCAGGTACGTAGCCTCGGGTCTCTTTGGGTAAAAAGTTGTAGATTTTCCAGAAGTCTTTTTCACCTCCAGCACGGCGGATAGCCTTGTTGATAGTACCAGGTCCACAGTTATAGGCTGCTAGAACGAGATTCCAATCTTGATAAATATCATATAAGTCTTTCAAATATCGAGCTGCTGCGCGGGTAGATTTAATAGGGTCTCTGCGTTCGTCCACAAGTGAATTAACTTTCAAACCGTATACTTGTCCCGTGCGAAGCATGAATTGCCATAATCCTACAGCACCCTGTGAAGAAGTTGCAGTTGGATTTAATGCAGATTCAATAACAGGAAGATATTTTAATTCTAAAGGAAGGTCGTACAAATCTAATGCTTCTTCAAAAATAGGCATGTATAGATTGTTGGCGCTCAGCATAAATGAAACCTTTTGGCGGAGCCGGGTAGAATACATGTCTATAAATTTCCGTATGATGTCATTATAAGGCATCTCTATGATGGCAGGAATGCGCTGTAAACGATCCATGTAGATAGAATCGCTGACTTCTGGATTTTGGGTAGTCATTGTACAGTTCTCGGCTGGATTTATGTAATGTTTGGAAATCCAGTCCAAGTACAGACTATCCGTGGTAGAAATCATTCCTTCTGGTAAATCTATTACATCTTCTTGTCCATTAGCTTGTATGGTAATCGTCTTTTCTGTCTGTTGGGCAAAAAGAGATGAAGCGTTACAGATTGCAGCAATAAGTAAACTAAAAATTATTCTTTTCATCTTTTAAAATTTAATACAGCATTGCAAACCAACTCCTTGCGGACGGTTGCGGAATGCATCGTTGAACACGGTAGGTTCCCATTTCATGCTGAGGTCTTTGCTGATATCAAAATCAGACAGCTCAGCATCTACATAGGCATCAATCACTGATAGCAGATATACACCAATGAATGCAAATATACTTAAGTCGCGTTGACGGCGATAAAGGTCTTTTCTGTTTTTGAAAAAGTTCTGCCAATGCTCTAGATTGTCATTGACATTTGTTCCAGGAGGAAGGAAATTCAGATAGCTGTTGTTATTGGGGTTATCGCTCATAATGTCTTGGTAGGCTTGCGAATAATCCTTATACATCTGTCCGTTCCATGTCAAGGCGTATGCACATCCTACGAAACCTCCATAAATGATAGGTAGTTTCCAGTACTTCCGGTTGTAAATCTGTCCGGCTCCAGGGATAACGAGTCCTAACCATACTGTACGGTTAGAATTGGGTATCCAGCGCTTTTTCTCCTGAGTTGGAGGTAAGTTCTTTTGAATAGAATCATTCTGTTTTGCTAGAGCAGCTGTATCTATAGGCGCTTCCAGCGTTTCCAAAGCAAGTTGCCGGTGTAGGTTGGTCGTATCGGCCAAGGCTAGACTGTCAGCCCGATTCTGTGAGCGGATAGAATCGGCTGTAAGTATACCTTCCCTGCGTTTTTGGGCTCGCTGTGCATTCACTTCCATGTTTCCCCAAGGGATACAGAATAGCAGGATAAGCGACAGAATATATGTAAAAGTATGTGCTCTCAAATTATTTTTGTTTATTCCGTTTTTTTCAAAGAATCCAGAATCTCCATAATTCTTTCCAAATCTGCATCGCTGTTGAAAGGAATACTAATCTTTCCTTTTCCTTTATTGGTACAGGAAAGCTGTACTTTCGTTCCAAAGAAATTGCACAGATGATTTTGAAGCATAGAGTATTCTTCAGATAATTGTGTGCCTTTGGCAGAGATTGTTTTTCCTCCACTTTTTATACTTTCACCGTTAGCCAGTGCTTTTACAATTTCTTCCACTTTACGCACGGAGTACCCTTGAGCGACTGTCTCATTAAAGATACGTATCTGAGTTTTAGGGTCTTCCAAAGTTAGTAACGCACGTGCATGTCCCATATCTATTTCCTTATTCTTCAAGGCTACCTGGATGGGGGCTGGTAATTTTAGCAGACGTAAATAGTTTGCTATGGTTGTTCGTTTTTTGCCAATGCGTTCGCTCAGGCGTTCTTGTGTCAGTTCATATTGTTCAATTAAATGCTGGTAGGCCAGTGCGATTTCCAGGGAATTCAGGTCTTCGCGTTGAATGTTTTCAATTAAGGCCATTTCCATCACATTCTCGTCGTCTGCAGTACGAATGTATGCTGGAATTGTTTTTAGACCGGCAAGTATGGATGCCCTATATCGTCTTTCACCTGCAATAATTTGATAAGAATCTTCGTTGAGTTTACGTAAGGTGATAGGCTGGATGATACCTATTTCTGCAATGGAATCAGCCAGTTCTTGTAAGGCGATAGGGTCAAATTCACGACGAGGCTGGTTGGGGTTTACAGATATTTTGTCCAGTTCTATTTCGTTGATGGATGATGATCCGGAAGTTTTTACTTCTTCGTTGGATATCAGAGCATCAAGTCCTCGTCCTAATGCAAATTTTTTTTGTACTGCCATATACTTATTTGCTATTTCTTGTTATAATTTCATTGGCTAAAGCCAAATGGTTTTTAGCTCCGGTTGATTCTGCATCATAAAGAATAGCAGGAATACCGTGGCTGGGTGCTTCACTTAGTTTGACATTACGCTGAATAATGGTCTTGAAAACCAGTTCCTGGAAGTGTCTTTTCACTTCGTCGTATATCTGGTTGGCCAGACGCAGGCGCGAGTCGAACATTGTCAGCAGGAATCCTTCGATTTCCAATGAAGGATTTAGTTTTGTCTTGATAATCTTGATCGTGTTTAAAAGCTTGCTGATACCTTCCAGCGCAAAATACTCACATTGTACCGGAATAATTACAGAGTCGGCAGCTGTTAAGGCATTGATGGTAATTAAACCCAAAGATGGAGAACAATCTATCAAAATGTAATCGTATTCGCTTTTCATCGGCTCTAACGCGCGTCGCATGATTTTCTCACGGTTCTCCAAATTCAGCATTTCGATTTCAGCACCCACCAGGTCAATGTGAGAAGGTATGATGTCTAATCCGTCAATATCGGTTGTATAAATCGCTTCCCGTATGTCAGCCTGATTGATCAGACATTCATAGATTGAACAATCGATGTCTTTTAAATCTACACCAAGGCCGGATGAGGCATTTGCCTGAGGGTCAGCGTCAATCACTAGTACTTTCTTCTCGAGAGTAGCTAAAGATGCAGCCAAATTTATAGTGGTAGTAGTTTTGCCTACACCTCCTTTTTGGTTGGCTAAAGCAATAATTTTTCCCATATTAATCAGTTTATTCTGATTGCGAAGTAACTAATAAATGACGATAGTTTCAATTAAAATTCCATGACTTTTGGGAAAGTGTTGAAAACTCACCTCATCTGTTAATAACTTCACGCGGGCAAAGATATATATTTTTAGCTAATTGCATGATGTGGTTTGGTAAGATTAAGATTTGTTGTAACTTTACACTCATAAAAGTTTGGATAATAAAGATATGATGAAAGAGAAACCATTTCTGTTGTTGTCGAATGATGATGGATTTGCCGCAAAGGGCATTCAGGAACTGATAAAAGTATTAAGACCAATGGCTGATTTGATGGTAGTAGCACCTTCTGGACCACGTTCTGGAGCTTCCGGTTCTATTACTTCAGAGCATCCGCTTCGTTGTAAAAAGATAGAGTCGGCACCGGGATTTTCATTGTACAGTTGTACGGGTACTCCTGTGGACTGTGTGAAACTGGCCTTGCACGACTTGGTACCCCGTACGCCTGATATGGTGATAGGAGGAATTAATCACGGAGATAACTCTTCTGTCAATGTACACTATTCAGGTACAATGGGAGTTGTAATAGAAGGATGTCTGAAAAAAATACCTTCAGTCGGTTTTTCTCTTTGTAATCATGCGGAAGATGCTGATTTTACGCCTACTTTCCCTTATATACAACGTATCGTAGAAGAGGTATTGCAGCATGGGTTGCCTGTAGGAACCTGCTTGAATGTAAATTTCCCTGATGTAAAGGAGCTGAAGGGTGTGCGTATTTGTCGTCAAACAGACGGAGTTTGGACAAATGAGTTCGTAAAGTCTGTTCATCCTAGAGGTGGAAACTATTATTGGCTTACAGGTTCTTACCGGAACGATGAACCTGAGGCACAAGATACCGACCATTGGGCATTGGATCATGGATACGTAGCTATTACTCCTACTCAGATAGATGTAACAGCTTATACTTTGATGGAGCAATTGAATCACTGGAATTGGCAGCTATGAAATATTATTTAATTGTAGGTGAAGCCTCGGGTGATTTGCATGCATCTAATTTAATGAAGGCACTGCAAGAGAAAGATTCCAAAGCCGAGTTTCGTTTTTTCGGAGGTGATTTAATGGCAGCAGCAGGAGGTTCACTGGTCAAGCATTATAAGGATATGGCGTACATGGGATTTATCCCGGTGTTGCTTCATTTGCGGACAATCTTTCGTAATATGGATTTTTGTAAGAAAGATATTGTTCAGTGGAATCCTGACGCATTAATTTTGGTGGATTATCCGGGGTTTAACCTGAAAATAGCTGAATATATAAAAGCGCATACGAATATTCCAATCTTCTATTATATTTCTCCTAAAATTTGGGCTTGGAAGGAATACCGCATCAAGAAGATAAAACGAGATGTGGACGAGTTGCTCTCTATATTACCTTTTGAGGTGGATTTTTTCAAGAAACATAATTATCCCATTCATTATGTCGGAAATCCGTGTGTAGATGCCGTACATTGTTTTAAACAAGGATATACCGAGAGCTTTGATGAATTTACCTTTCGTAACGGGTTGGATAAAAAGCCGATTATTGCTTTGTTGGCTGGTAGCCGTAAACAGGAGATTAAGGATAATCTACAGCGAATGATACAAGCATCCCGTAACTATATAGAATATCAGTTTGTTATTGCGGGAGCTCCTGGAATATCTCCCGAATTTTATCAGGCTTATATGGGGACTGATACTAAAATTATATTTGGGCAGACATATAGCTTACTAAGTCATACTACGGCTGCTTTGGTTACCAGTGGTACAGCTACGCTTGAAACAGCCTTGTTCCGGGTGCCTCAGGTGGTGTGTTATTATACTGCTGCAGGAAAACTGGTTTCATTCTTACGCCGACATATTTTAAAAGTTAAATATATTTCTTTGGTCAATTTGATTGCTGGTCGTGAAGTCGTGGCTGAACTGGTCGCGGATGGCATGACCGTAGAAAATGTGAAGCAACAATTAGAAGCAATCCTACCTGGGCAAATGACTCGTGAGAAAATGTTGCAGGATTATGATGCGTTGATTAAAATTCTAGGACAGGAAGGAGCTTCTGAACGGGCAGCCGGAAAAATCGTTGAATTTTTATCTCAAAAATATAACAGGTCCTTACAGTAAGACTGAAGGACCTGTTATCAATTTTCTGCTTATATTATTCAATAAAAGAAATGATATACAGATAAACAACCGCTGCAGGAACCGCCATCAGGGTGCTGTCAAAGCGATCTAGCATGCCTCCATGACCAGGTAATATATTGCCTGAGTCTTTTATTCCAATAGTGCGTTTAAACAGCGATTCTGTCAAATCGCCTAATGTGCCGAATACCACAACGGTCAGGGCTAATCCTATCCAGATACTGATTGGCATAAACGGAAATAAATGCGCCATTACGATAGCACCTATGATACTGAAGACTCCTCCACCAATGGAACCTTCCCATGATTTTTTAGGGGATATTCGTTCAAACAAGCGATGTTTTCCGAATAGCATACCTGTACAATATGCTCCCGTATCATTAATCCATGTGAAAATAAATATTGACAACGGCAGTATCGGGTTGTACTGTACGTGATAATTTGACAATTCTCCTTCATTTCCAATAGAATGATAGGCCAGTACGTTTAACATAGCAAACGAAAGTGCGATGTAGATTTGGCTCATCATGGCATACGCCCAGTTGTTCAGTGGATTCTTTTTCTTTAAATATAGCTCGCTGACAAGCAGGTATATGATAAGAAATAAGTAAGGAATCAGTATTTCTGTTTGTCCAGGCATGACACCTAAATAGGCAAATCCGAAAAACAGAAAAACACCGGCCAACATACATATAGGTTTGTTTATCTCTACATCCGGTTGTTTGCTCACGATGTTCCCGAACTCATGAATGGTCAGGGCTGTAATCAGAGCAAACAATAGGGTGAAAGAGATAGGACCTCCAAGAATACAACCAATAAGTACTCCTACGAAGATTATTCCCGTAATTGCTCGTTGAATAAAGTTATTTTTCACGTTAGTAGGTTTTTGTTCGGTTATGCTTCTTCTTTTTCCTGGTTTTCTTCCTGTGAAGGGGTGTTGTTTTCACTAGAAGAGTTATTTTCACCATCCGTATTTTCCTGCTTGTTTTCCAGTTGTTTGGTTTCCGGTAGCTGCTCATTGGCTGCCATAATTTCTTCCGAACGGGAAGTCCATGGACGTTTACCGAAAATCTTTTCAACATCTTCAGCAAAGATTACTTCTCGGTCAATTAACAGCTGTGCCAGTTGGTTGTGGCCTTCACTGTGTTCTTGCAGCAAGGCCTTTGCACGCATGTACTGTTCATTAATCATGTGCTGTACTTCCTGGTCTATAAGCTCAGCTGTATGCTCACTGTAAGGTTTCGTAAAGCTGTAATCTTCATTGCTGTTATAATAACAGAGATTAGGAAGTTTATCACTCATTCCTGCGTATGCAATCATGCCGTAAGCCTGTTTGGTGACTCTTTCCAAGTCATTCATTGCTCCGGTGGAGATGTGTCCGATAAAAATTTCTTCAGCAGCACGTCCACCTAATGTGGCACACATTTCATCCAGTATTTGTTCCTTTGTAGTGATCTGTCGTTCTTCAGGCAGATACCATGCTGCTCCTAACGCACGTCCTCTTGGGACAATGGTTACTTTAATCAGCGGGTTGGCATGTTCCAGGAACCATGAGATGGTGGCGTGACCTGCTTCGTGAAGTGCAATGGCACGTTTTTCGGCGGCAGTCATGACTTTTGTTTTCTTTTCCAGACCACCTACGATACGGTCGATTGCAGCTAAGAAATCATCTTTATCTACACTCTTCTTTTGATGACGTGCTGCAATAAGAGCAGCTTCATTACATACATTGGCAATGTCTGCACCACTGAATCCAGGGGTTTGACGCGCTAACAAATCCACATCCACGTTGCTGTCCAGCTTCAGAGGTTTAAGATGAACACCAAACACTTCCTTTCGTTCATTCAGATCAGGAAGGTCTACATATATTTGTCGGTCAAAACGTCCTGCACGCAGTAAGGCCTTATCCAAAATATCTACACGATTGGTTGCCGCTAAGATAATGACTCCACTGTTTGAACCAAATCCGTCCATTTCTGTCAGAAGCTGGTTCAATGTATTTTCACGTTCGTCATTTCCTCCCATGCTTGGGTTTTTGCCACGGGCACGGCCTACGGCATCAATTTCATCAATAAAGATGATACAAGGCGATTTTTCTTTTGCCTGACGGAACAAATCACGTACGCGAGAAGCACCGACACCGACAAACATTTCTACAAAGTCTGACCCGGAAATAGAGAAAAAGGGTACATCGGCTTCACCTGCTACGGCTTTGGCTAACAATGTCTTACCAGTTCCCGGAGGGCCTACAAGCAGAGCACCCTTGGGAATCTTTCCACCTAGTTCTGTATATTTTTGCGGCTGTTTCAAGAAATCTACAATTTCCTGTACTTCCTGTTTGGCAGCGGCTTGTCCGGCGACATCCTTAAATGTAATGCGGTTAGTCCCTTTTTCAAAAAGCTGTGCTTTGCTTCTTCCCACATTAAATACATTTGAGCCTCCTCCGGCTCCTCCTCCGCCACCCATGCGGCGCATGGCAAACATCCAGATACCGATAAGGAAGACAAACGGCAGAACGTTCCACAGGATTATGCTAAAATAGTCACTTTTCTTTTCGTATTGGATAGAACCGGTAAAGTTACCTTCTTTGGTCTGTTCATCCAGAAACTTATCTAAAGCTTCCATGGAACCGATTTGTACGTTGATGGAAGGACTTCTTCCAACTTTGCTGGCATCTTTTTTGAATACATCTACAATGTGGTCTGGCTTGATATACATTTCCACCGCATTGTTGTCGTATGCCACGATTTTGTCTGCATAGCCTTTGGACACCATTTCCTGAAATTCGGTATAGTTCACCTCTTTGGTGGCACTTCCTTCGTCTCCAGAAAAATAGAGAAAGGCAAAAATCAAGGCAATTATGACATAAAGCCACGTTAGATTAAAGCGTGGTACATTGATTTTTGGTTTATTGTTATCACTCATATTTCTCTTTCCTTATTATATATTAGTCTAAATCTGGTATGTTGGTCAGTTTGGCATCTGCCCACAAGTGTTCCAGATTATAAAAATGTCGTACCTCCGGTAAAAAAATATGTACAATGATGTCACTATAATCCATAGCTACCCATTGTGCATTTCTTTGGCCGTCTATGGCATATGCTTTAGTGCCGGTCTCTTTTCTTACATGTTCTTTGATGGAGTCTACAATTGCCAATACCTGACTGGGAGAGTTTCCCTGGCAAATGATAAAATATTTACAGATGGTATCTTCTATTTCGTTTAAATCAGCTACTACGATTTGCTTGCCTTTTTTCTCTTGAATTCCTTCAATGATTTTTTCTATTAAAGTCGTTGTTTCGTTCATTCTTTTGATTGTTCCTATTTTAAAATTGAAAATAAAGTTCTATATATAACATAGGACAAATATACTTGGTTTTCTGTATATCCGAAAGTTTTTACTTGAAAGATGAAGAAAAAAGAAGAAAAATATGTTTTTTGAAAGAAAAAATGCCGAAAAGCTTTGTATGTTCCAAAAAAGTTGTACCTTTGCACCGTCAAAACAAAAAGATGACAATCGTTCTCTGATTTTGGGCTATGGTGTAATGGTAACACAACAGATTCTGGTCCTGTTTTTCTTGGTTCGAGTCCGAGTAGCCCAACTTCATTTGCTGCATTCTCACGGAGAGGATAAAGCGTTATTGGGCTATGGTGTAATGGTAACACAACAGATTCTGGTCCTGTTTTTCTTGGTTCGAGTCCGAGTAGCCCAACAAAAAAGGTGTTCTGAGTAATCAGAACACCTTTTTTGTTTCTTCTTTTTCTTATTCTCCTTGGTGAATGCTCTTAATTCCTATCCGCATTCAGAATCAACTTCTTATGCTATGATTCATAGGATTTGTCGATGCTTAACAGATGTTAATGCGCGCTGTTGTGAAAACAAAATGTTCGATATTGTAGTTGTTAAGTCATCGAGATTGATAAAAGTAATTA
>NZ_JBBKBF010000050.1:0-30087 GCF_037892625.1 Phocaeicola sp. ICN-14070
CTAAAATAATTACCACTTTCATGTTGAAATCCTGTGTAATATTTGTTGTCATTATTTATAATATTTGAATATTCAATAGGACCATGATATATTGCTATATTGTTACTGCCATTTATCCTTAAACGAAAACTTTTTAAAATATCATTTATGACATCTTCATTGTATTTTTTCAGATACCTATTTTTCAAAAGATTGCATCCATATTTCTTTACGCCAAAGAAAACAATCAAAAAACTAATATTAATAATGGTACGCTCTTTTAACAACTCTTTCCATTTATTTTGGTCTTTATTGAATTCATTAATATCAGCGTATACAGTATCAATTTCTGCACCACTAATAATCTCATCTACAATTACTATAGCCTCTTCAATCTGTTTAACAAAGAACTCCATAAACTCAATAGACAAATCCTGATTAGGATTTTTATTGAGCAGTGAATTAGCTTTTTCTCTATTAAATTTTATCAATTCAAAATATTTGCTTTCAAAATTTTGAATTTGAAACTGCCTTCCTTGTTCTTTCAGAGTCTGATATAAATAATAAATACTTATAAAGGCTGCTATGCCACCTAGAAATGAACCATATTTATCTAAATAATCTGCATCAAATAACCAACTTAAACCAGTTTGAATAAACAGAGTTATTGCGGCATAAATTAATAGGAATATTGTTAAACCTAAAATAATGTATTCAATATTTTTATAATTCTTGAAAGTTAATTTCATGGGCTTTTGCTTGGATTATGGTTAGTTGGGATCTTTTCTTTGCAGGATAACCTTTTATTGTCATAGAAGTATAAGAGCTTGGTGGATAGCTATATATTTTCTCCATTTTCTTTATTACATTGTCTATATCTGGATCAATAATAAATACAGGTTTAGATATACACTCATGTAATATACTATTAAAGTGTTCGTCTGATTTATTAAATGAATAACCTATAATAATAATTTTATCTGCTTCTTTCATGCTCTGCTCTGTTTTATACCAAGTTTCAATAAAAGTATTGGAAAGTACAGGCTTAATTTTTATAGGTGGCAAAAATTCAGGAATAGGATACATTGTATTATCCTCCTCAAAATTCATATTAGGAGTTAACTGATTTTCTATGAATGAAATAATATCCAATGAACAATATTCTTGATCTTCAATTTTTATTTCTGTTTTATTCTGAATATCTACATAGTTCATCAAATTACCATGAAAATATAATGCAGGATAGTCATTTTCTTTTGTAAAGAAATATGCAAATGAAGAGTAGTTAAAAGTAACAATCTGCCAATCTCCCGGAATCTTAGAATATACGGGAAACTCATGCATTCGTTCACTATATGTTGTATATATATCATTTTCCTTCTTTTTTAAATATACCCACAACATCCATGATATATAAATGTAATTTTTTATAGATGCTGGCTTGTCTATATAAAAACCGATAAAATAATTCATCAACAAATCTTCAATATCTAATAAATTATGATATACGTGTTTTAATATAGGATGATTAGGCTCTTGCATACTTCTTTCCAAAATCTGTCTCATAACACTTTTAAAGGTGTCAGTATATACTAATTTTGAAAAATCGATAATTGATTCATCTGTAACGGCAAAGTTTTCTCCAAAAACCTCCTCAATTAATTCAGCAGTTTCTTGGTCCAATGTAGCCCCTGTTTTCATTGATTCTACTTTATTCATAATAGCAACAATCAATTGACCCATTTTTTGGTTTTCAGGACTCAATGTGTTATCATTAGTAAGAACAGTTTGTACCCCCTCTTTAATTCTAGTAATTTCTCTACCAAAATCTTGTACAAATCTTTCTATTGTATCTTTTATAAGTTTGTCAAAATGAAATCTTAATGATGGAATAATATTACGTAGCTTCTCATCTATTTCTCGTCCATCATTTTTTATAAAATCATTAATTTGAGGAATAAGTTCATTTGTCAATGGCATTTCGATACCAGATGTTGCATCTACTCCAGCTCCTAAAACTATAACTGTCATACTTGATATTTTAAATTTCTTGCAAAGATAATGATAATAAACAACTTATAAGAAAATCAGGAAAGGAAACGAAGAAAATCATTCCCTACTATGGAAATACTATGGATTGTGCCTGCGTGGAGTTGCGCACCTTTGCAGCGTAACCAATACGGAAGGATATGGAAATAATAACGATGGACAATGAGGTCGTGAAGACGATGATGGAGAAGATAGACCGCATAGCGGACTATGTTTTCAAGAAAGACAACGTGCCGAAGGAAGAAGCGGAAATCCTGCTGACGAGCGAGGAGGCGGCGGACTTGCTGAAAATCAGCACGAGGACACTGCAACGGATGCGAAAGGACAAGACTATTCCCTACATGATGGTGAGAAGCAAGTGCCGGTACAGACTGACGGATCTGGAGGAATGCGTGAGACGGAAAATCGTACACTGCAATCCCAAGACGCTGGAGGAGTTCAAGCATAACTACCTGATGACAAGAAAGGAGGCGGATGATGGAAGGGATTGGTAAGGAAATGTTCGAGGAATGGATGAAGCGCCTCATGGAACGGATTGACCGGCTGGACAGCATCATATCGGTACTGATAAACAAGGAAGCGGCAGGCGTGAAGTACATGGACGGAGAACGGCTGTATGACAATCAGGACCTGTGCGAGATGCTGAGAACGAGCAAACGGTCGCTACAGCGGTTCCGCAGCGAATACGGACTGCGTTACCAGAAAATCAGCCGCAAGACCTACTACAAGGAATCGGACGTGCTGGAGTTTATCAGCCGGAACATGGAAGAGGTGACGCTGGATGGCAAAAAGGTGCTGAAAGTGAAGGACGGAACGGGAAAGAAAGCTCCGGGCAAAACGGCGAAAAGGAAAAAAGGAGGCAGAAGAAATACCGGAAATGACAAACGCACGTGAAACGGAGGCGAAAAGAAAAATCAGTAATGGATGGTGACCGGATGTAAACGGGAAGCTGAGGGCGAACCTGATGCGAACGAAGACTGACAAGCATACGTGAAACGTAGGCGAAAAGAGAAACCGGAAGTGGATGGTGAACCGGATGTAAACGGGAAGCTGAGGGTGAGACTGATGCAAACCGAGACTGTAAGATGAACGGGAAACCGGAACAAAAAGAAAAACAGACCTGCATAGGAATACCGGCGGGACTATTATCAAACAATAAAAAATCAATCAATGGAACAGAAAAAGAAAAAGCAAGAGGATGTACTGGTCGTCCGCGATGAGAAGACGGGCGAAATCAGTGTGGTTGCCGGACTGGATGCCAGGGGCTATCCCAAGAGGGCACAGGCAAAGACGGAACATTCGCAGGAGTTTTTGCGCTTTGACCGCCACGGGGATGCGATAGATAATTTCTTCAAGAATTTCTACCGCCAGTGCAAGGAACCGACACGATTCGGTTTCTACAGGGTGGCAGCGGACACGGTGGAAGCTCTGCTTCCGGTTATCAAGGATCTACTGAAAGACCCTGCGGCAAATGCAGAACTGCTCGCTCCGCACAAGGTGGATACATCGGCGTACCAGCAAGCTGAGGAACAGCAGACTACGGAGGAGGCGAAAAAGGAAAATGCCGGGACGGAGACTGAGGAACAGCAGGCTGCGGAGGAGGTGAAAAGAGAAAATGCTGAAACGGAGACTGAGGAACAGCAGGCTGCGGAGGAGGCGAAAAGAGAAAATGCTGAAACGGAGACTGAGGAACAGCAGACTGCGGAGGAGGTGAAAAGAGAAAATGCCGAGACGGAGGCTGTGGAACAGCAGGCTGCGGAAGAGGCGAAAAGAGAAAATACGGAAGAAGACAATGTGGAACAACAAACAAATGAGAAAATAGAAGAAATGAAACAGAAAAATCAGGAACAGCAGCCGCAGGCGGCAGAATCGCAGGCGGTACTGGGACAGGAACCGGCACAGGACGGACAACCGCAGGCGAAGACACAAAGACCGAACCTGATAGCGGACGGCGACGTGGACTGGAAGGAACTGGAACGGTTCGGGGTGAAAAAAGAGAATCTGTCTGAAAAGGACATGAGAGCCCTGATGAACTATGGCAAGACAAATCTGGTGACGGTGAACCCGACCTTTGGCGGAGATAGTTATGAGCTGCAAGCCCGCCTATCGTTCCAGAAGACGGAAGACGGGGCATTGAAGCTCACTCCCCACTTCGTGCGCCATGAGCCGAGGCTTGACATCCCCTACAACGGCTACACTTTCACAGATGAGGACAAGAAGAACCTGAAGCAGACAGGTAATCTGGGCAGGTTGGTGGATGTGGCGGATACGAAAACCGGGGAGATGCGTCCGTCGTACATCAGCATCGACCGCCTGACGAATGAAATCGTGGACATTCCGGCAAGCAAGATACGCATCCCGGACAGAATCGGACTGACGGAACTGTTAAAACCGGAACAGGACATCCTGCGTGCAGGACTGGCACTGCCCAAGGAGGTGACGCTGAAGAACGGGCGCAAGTTTGAAGCCGTGTTGCAAGTGAGTGCGGAGAAACGCGACGTGGAGTTTGTGCCGGAATATCTGTGGCAGGGGCAATCGCAGAGACGTGGAAACGGGCAGGAGAAGAAACAGCAGAGCCCGGAAGCCCCGGATGCTCCCGGACAGCAGCAGAAGGAAGACGGGAATCAGGAGAACGGACAGCGGCGCAACCGCTCGTGGACGAACGAGGACGGAAGCATACGTCCGATAGGGAAATGGAAGGACGACATATTTACCGAACAGCAGAAGGCAGACTATGTGGCGGGGAAAGTTGTGGTACTTGCCAACGCAAAGGATGACCAGGGACAGCCCTGCACAAAATATCTGAAGTTCAACCGCGAGAAAGGCAGACCGCTGACCTATTCGGAAAACCCCGACCTCGCGCAGAACGTTGCCCCGTCGAATGAGAGCCGCACGCAGCTCGCCGTGAACAACGAGGGCAAGACGAACGAGGCCACCAGACATGTGAAGGAGCCGCTTCAGCAGGGACAGACCGCACCGAAGGACGACGCCCAGAAACAACAGCAGGAAAAACCGAAGAAGAGCAAAGGCATGAAGGTATCCTGAGTGCCACCACTGAATCCATAAAAAATCAAAGAGAATAAACAACGGATTGAAACGGGGACTCATGCGCCATGTACCGCATATCCCACGGATAACCGGCGTACCCCGTTCCACTCCACAAGGAACAAATGTATCAATGATTAAAACAGAAAATATATGATTACCATACTGGCTGAAAAACCGAGCGTGGCGCGTGAGATAGCACGCATCGCCGGAGCGACAAGAAAAGAGGAAGGATATTATACAGGAAACGGCTACCATGTGACATGGGCATTGGGGCATCTGGTACAACCTGCCCTGCCTGAGGGCTACGGCTTCAAGGGATTCAGCAGGGACAGCCTGCCGGTGATACCGGAGGTGTTCCTGCTGATACCCCGCCAGGTAAAGACGGACAAGGGCTACAAGGCGGACGCGGCAGCGGTGAAACAGATAAAAGTGATTACGAAACTGTGGAACGAGAGCGACGGCATAATAGTGGCAACGGACTGCGCACGCGAAGGGGAACTGATATTCAGATACCTGTATGCCTATACGGGCTGTACGCTGCCCTTCCGCCGCCTGTGGATAAGCTCGCTTACGGACACCGCCATCCGCAAGGGATTGAAGGAACTGAAGGACGGGCATGAATATGACGACCTGTATCTGGCGGCAAAGGCACGCAGCGAGGCGGACTGGCTGGTGGGCATCAACGGCACGCAGGCACTGACCGTAGCCGCCGGACGGGGCACATATTCGGTAGGACGCGTGCAGACACCCACGCTGGGTATGGTCTGCAAGAGGTACTGGGAGAACAGACGCTTTACACCGGAACCGATACACCAGCTGCATTTTTCGGTGACACCGGCGGGTACGGATACGGTAGTGAAGTTCTCCTCGGTAAAGAAATGGCAGGACAAGGAAGAGGCGGCTGCATCATACAATAAGGTAAAGGCGAAGATGTGCGCCACCGTCACTAAGGTGGAAAAGAAGGAGAAGGTGGAGAACCCGCCGCTGCTGTACGACCTGACCACACTGCAGAAGGAGGCGAACACGAAACACGGATTCACGGCGGAACAGACGCTGGAGCTGGTGCAGAAGCTCTATGAAGCGAAGCTCGTCACCTATCCGAGAACATCGAGCCGCCATATTCCGGAAGATGTGTTTGCTGAAGTGCCCCTGCTGCTTGAGCGGCTGGCAAGCCACTCCACACTTTCGGATAAAATCGTGAACTTGGACGGACTGAACCGCCGTTGTGTGGATGCCTCGAAAGTGACTGACCACCATGCCCTGCTGGTGACGCCGAACCGACCGCTCGCCCTCTACAAGAACGAGCAGATTATCTACGACATGATTGCCGGACGTATGGTAGAGGCATTTTCGGAGGAATGTGTGAAGGATACGGCTACCGTAGTAGCGGAGGTGGTGCCGGATGCAGGCGAAAGATGCGAGGACCTGACATTTGAGGCGAAAGGCTGCATCGTGCGCAAGGCAGGCTGGCGCGGCGTGTACGGAGAGTACGGCGAGGACAGCGGCAATACGGCATTGCCGGACTGGGCGGAAGGCGACACACTGGTGATGGCGGGATGCTCGATGAGTTCGGGCATGACCCGACCGAAACCGCTGCATACGGAAAGTTCGCTGCTGGCAGCGATGGAGACCGCCGGACGCGACGATGTGGAGGATGAGGAGGCACGCCAGGCCCTGAAGGACTGCGGTATCGGCACACCCGCCACACGTGCCGCAATCATCGAAACGCTGCTCAGAAGGGAATACATGGTGCGTGTGAAGAAATCGCTGGTGCCGACGGAGAAAGGGCTTGCCCTGTATTCCATTGTCAAGGAAATGGACATCGCCAATGTGGAGATGACCGGACGCTGGGAAGCGGAACTGGCAAAGATAGAACAGGGAAAGACACCACATGAGGCTTTTATGAGGGACATAGAAAGCTATACCCGCAAGATTACCACGGACCTGCTTGCGTGTGACCGTATTTTCGGGCACAAGGCATCGGGCTGTACCTGCCCCAAATGCGGCACGGGCACGATGCAGTTCTACGGCAAGGTTGTGCGCTGCGACAATCCGGACTGCCTGCTGCCCGTGTTCCGCCAGATAGCGGGCAAGACACTCACCGACGGGGAAATGACCGATTTGCTGGCAAAAGGGAAGACGGAAGTCCTCAGTGGCTTCAGGAGCAAGCAGGGCAAGCCCTTCAGCGCTGCGGTGACTTTTGATGCGGAGTTCAACACGAAGCTGGTGTTTGCGGAGAGTAAAGGCGAAAGAAAAGGTACGAAAACGAAAGGAAGAAGAAAATAATGAGTAATTTTGCCACTGATTCATGTCATAATCTGTTTCAACCTGGTTGTACTTTTTATTTACATGGATTTAGTGGTGACTGATTGTCGGCTGCACTCGGCATAGTTCTGACAAGTCCGACTCTGCCCTCATTTGCACGACAATTAGTGGTGGCACCCGGAGGGATACCGGGTGCCTTTTTCCTTTTCATTTCCATAATCATTTATCCACTAAATCCATCATAAAATGAAACAGAACAAGAAAACCGATCCGGCGGAACTGTCCTACTACGGGCTGTATCTGCTGGACTATCTGAGAAAATATCATCCGGACAAAGTATCAGACACCCCATTCATTACTGGAAGGGAGGAAGCCGCCTCGGAAACATTCGAGAAGGAAAGGACGGCGGGAAGTACGGTGGAAGCCGCACAGGAGGAGGCCATGCGCGTCCTGCTCGAAGGGCTACACTTCTCCCCCTACGCACTGCTGCTTGAGGTGGTGGAAAACGAGTTTTCCGAAGAGGTGCAGGAACAGGAACGCGAGGCGTTCTGCCGGGAGATATTCCCGCACCTGAAAAACCTGTTTGCCGGCTATCCCACAACGGACGACACATTCGCCCTGTCGCCCGAACACGACCTGCTCTATACAGAGCTGACGGGTGCGATAATGCTTTATCTGGAGGCTTATGGCGTTTAACAGGAAGCAGAGGCTCAGGGAAAACATCGAGGCGATACGGACGGCATTCACACTGGAGAAGGAACAGCGTACGCCCACCGCACGGGAACGGGCGCTGCTGGAGAGGTACTGCGGCTTCGGGGGACTGAAGTGCATACTGAATCCCGCCAGGGAACTGACGGATGCCGTACACTGGGCGAAATCAGACCTCGAACTGTTTGCCCCGACGGTGGAGCTGCACCGTCTGATACGTGAGAACAGCCGGGACGAAGCGGAGTACAGGCAGTATGTGGACTCGCTGAAGGCATCGGTACTGACGGCATTCTATACGCCGCAGACCATTGCGGACACCATAGCGGACGTGCTGCACGACCGCAAGGTACGCCCAAAGCTGGTGCTGGAGCCGTCGGCGGGTATGGGCGCGTTCATCAGCCCGGTATTGTCGAACAATCCGCAGGCGGAGGTGATGGCATTTGAGAAAGACCTGCTGACGGGCAAGCTGCTCGGACACCTGTACCCGCAGCAGAAGATACGCACGGAGGGTTTCGAGAAAATAGAAAAGCCGTTTCTGAACCATTTTGACCTTGCCATATCCAATATCCCTTTCGGGGATTTTGGAGTATTTGATGCGGAGTTCAGCCGCAGTGCATCCTTCGGCAGACGTTCGGCACAGAAAGCCATCCATGACTATTTTTTTCTGAAAGGTCTGGATGCGGTGCGTGACGGCGGCATCGTGGCGTTCGTCACCTCGCAGGGGGTGTTGAACAGTTCGAGGGTTTCCGTCAGGAACGAAATGTTCAGCAAGGCGAATCTGGTATCGGCAATACGACTGCCCAACAACCTGTTTACCGACAATGCAGGCACGGAAGCCGGCAGCGACCTGATCATCCTGCAAAAAGACCTGCAAAAGAAGGGACTGACACAGGAGGAACGGGTGCTGACCATCATACAGACGGAACATAACGGCGGACTGACGGACAACGCCTATTTTGCCTACCACACGGAGCGTATCATACATACCGATGCGAAGAGGGGCACCGACCCGTACGGAAAACCGGCGATGGTATATACGCACAGCGGAGGTGTGGAGGGTATTGCTATGGACCTGTACAGGATGCTGTCGGAAGACCTGTCGGCACGGCTGGACATGGAACGCTACAACGGCATGGGGCATGAAAGAGAGGATGTGCGGCAGAACATTGCCGTACAGACTGAGGGTATTGAGGCGAAAAGAGAAAATTCCGCTTCGGCTACGAGAGAACTGGAGGAGGCGAAAAGAGAAAATATCCATCCGGCTGAGGGTGAGCGGACGGAGGTGAAAAGAGAGAACTCCGCTTCGGCTACGGGTGAACGGGCGGAGACGAAAAGAGAAAATACCCATCCGGTTGAGGGTGAACGGGCGGAGGTGAAAAGAGAGAACTCTGCTTCGGCTACGGGTGAACGGGCGGAGGCGAAAAGAGAAAATTCCCATCCGGTTGAGGGTGAGCGGGCGGAGGTGAAAAGAGAAAACTCCACCTCTGTTGCTGGTATAGCTGACGGGACAAAACGGGAAGAAAACAGTGTGCAGCCGAAAGTGCAAGTGATGACCGGCATGTCGCAGGAAGCGCAAAGCAGACAGACGGGAGGAACGGTAATGGACCTGTATGACCTGTTCGGCTATACGCAGGAGGAAAGACGGATGGCTGAACAGGGCCTGAAACCGGACAGGAAGAAAGGCGGAAAGTACAAAGGGAAGAAACCAGTGCAGCCGACACTGTTCTCCCTGCCAGTGGAGAATACGGAAAGGACAACGGACAAGGGAAATGCGGAAACGGATGCCAGCATCACCCCGGAAGAGGCACGCGAAATGGACGAAATCATACGCGGCGGAACGGATGCGCCGACGGCTGCCGAAACGGAGGCGGCTCTCCCGACAACGGAAAAGACGGGACCTGGCACCGCAACGGAAGAATCCTATGACCCGGAAGATGAAGTGTACCGCAGACTGGACTGGGAAACAAATCCGCCCATCAACGGATTCTATGAAATGATGATGTCGCTCACGCCGGAGCGTCGGGCGGAACTGCGCCGGCTCGGAAAGGCGAAGATAGAAGCCAATGCCGCCAGAGAAGCGGTCGGAACAACAGAGGCGCAAAGAGAAAAAGTCCATGTGGGGAAAATGGAAGAACCGCAAGGTACTGCTGCCACGGTGGTCTATCCGATAGAAAACGGATTCGAGGCGGAACGCGACAGACGGATAGCGGAAGTGGAGAAAGCCCTACGCGCGGAGGAAGCCGCCCTGACACCGGAAGAGAGGCAGCGCAAGCGGGAGGAGGAAATGATGCCCTGCCCGTACAGCCGACCGCTGGAGCCGCACCTGAAGGACGGCTCGCTGGCATGGGAATACACGCAGGGCGTGCGCTATCAGGTGGGCGTGCTGAAGGACGTGACCCGCTACGGGGCGACCTTCCAGCCGCTGGACATGGAGGGTATGCAGAAGGAGAAGGCTCAGTTGTACATCTCGATGCGCGACACCTACGAGCGGCTCTACGCACAGGAGGCGGAACGGCAGGAGGCAAACGACATGCTCCGCCGCCACCTGAACACCTACTACGACGAGTTCACGATGCGGTACGGCTGCCTGAACGCCAGACAGAATGTGAAACTGCTGATGATGGACGCCTCCGGGCGCAACATGCTGGCATTGGAGCGCAGCGAGGGCGGCACGATGGTGAAGGCGGACATATTCGACCATCCCGTTTCCTTTTCGCAGGAAACGACCGTCACGGCAGAGTCGCCGGAGGAAGCCCTATCCGCCTCGCTCAACCGCTACGGCGGGGTGAACCTGCCGTATATGGAATCCCTGTGCGACATGGCACAGGCGGACATGCTGGAGGCACTGAAAGGCAGGGTGTACTACAATCCGCTGGCAGAGGGTTACGAGATAGCCGACCGCTTCATTGCCGGGAACGTGGTGGTAAAAGCGAGGGAGGTGGAGGAATGGGTAAAGGGACACGAGGGGCACGGGATGATGCCGCAGGCACGGGAGGCTCTGGAGGCTTTACGCGAGAACATACCCGAACAAATCCCGTTTGAAGACCTGGACTTCAACTTCGGGGAACGGTGGATACCCACGGGCGTGTATGCCGCCTACATGAGCCGCCTGTTTGAAACGGATGTGCGGATAAGCTACTCGGAGAGCCTCGACGAGTATTCGGTGGCATGCAGCCACAGGACGATGAAAATCACCGACGAGTTTCTGGTGAAGGGGTACTACCGCCACTATGACGGGATGCACCTGCTGAAACACGCTCTGCACAACATCTGCCCGGACATGATGAAGAAAGTCGGCGAGGACGAGAACGGTAACGACATAAAGGTGCGGGACAGCGAGGGCATACAACTGGCAAACGCGAAGATTGACGAAATCCGAAACGGATTCACGGAATGGCTGGAGGAACAGTCGCCGGAGTTCAAGAAACGGCTGACGGACATGTACAACAACAAGTTCAACTGCTTCGTGCGTCCGAAATATGACGGCTCGCACCAGACCTTTCCCGGACTTGACCTGAAAGGGCTGGGAATCACAGACCTGTACCCCAGCCAGAAGGACTGCATCTGGATGCTGAAACAGAACGGCGGAGGAATAGCCGACCACGAGGTGGGCACCGGCAAGACGCTGATCATGTGCGTGTCAGCATATGAGATGAAGCGGCTGGGGCTGGTACACAAACCGATGATAATCGGTCTGAAAGCCAATGTGCGCGAGATAGCGGAGACCTACCGCAAGGCATACCCCAACGCCCGCGTACTGTACGCATCGGAGAAGGACTTCGAGGCGGCCAACCGCGTGCGTTTCTTCAACGACATACGTAACAATGACTGGGATTGCGTCATCATGAGCCACGACCAGTTCGGGAAGATTCCGCAGTCGCCGGAACTGCAGCAGCGGATATTGCAGGCGGAGCTGGATACGGTGGAGGAAAATCTGGAAGTGCTGCGCTCGCAGGGCAAGGACGTGTCACGCGCCATGCTGAGGGGACTGGAAAAGCGCAAGTTCAACCTGACGGCCAAGCTGGAGAAGGTGGAACACGCGATAAAGTCGAGGACGGACGACGTGGCGGACTTCAGGCAGATGGGCATCGACCACCTCTTCGTGGACGAGAGCCACCAGTTCAAGAACCTGACGTTCAACACAAGGCATGACCGTGTGGCGGGTCTGGGCAACTCGGAAGGCAGCCAGAAGGCACTGAACCTGCTGTTTGCCATCCGCACCATCCAGGAGCGGACGGGAAAGGATCTGGGAGCGACGTTCCTATCGGGCACGACCATCAGCAACTCGCTGACGGAGCTGTATTTGCTTTTCAAATACCTGCGCCCGAAGGAACTGGAAAGACAGGACATACGATGCTTTGACGCATGGGCGGCAATCTTCGCCAAGAAGACGACGGATTTTGAGTTCAATGTGACGAACAACATCGTGCAGAAGGAACGCTTCCGCTACTTCATCAAGGTACCGGAGCTGGCGGCGTTCTACAACGAGATAACGGACTACCGCACGGCAGAGGATGTGGGCGTGGATCGTCCGCACAAGAACGAGATACTGCACAACATACCGCCCACGCCCGACCAGGAACATTTCATCAAACGGCTGATGGAATTTGCCAAGACGGGCGACGCCACGCTGCTGGGACGCGGAAAGCTGTCGGAAACGGAGGAAAAGGCGAAGATGCTCATCGCTACGGACTACGCAAGGAAGATGGCACTGGACATGCGCATGATAGACCCGGCGTATGAAGACCACCCGGACAACAAGGCAAGCCACTGCGCGAGGACGATTGCGGAATATTACCGGAAGTATGACGAGCAGCTCGGCACGCAGTTCGTATTCTCCGACTTGGGTACCTACCAGCCGGGCGGGTGGAGCGTATATACCGAAATCAAGCGCAAACTGGTGGAGGACTACGGCATACCCGCCCATGAAATCCGCTTCATTCAGGAGTGCAAGAGCGAGAAGTCAAGGAAAGCGGTGATTGAGGCGATGAACGAGGGATATGTGCGCGTGCTGTTCGGCTCGACGAGCATGCTCGGTACGGGCGTGAACGCCCAGCGCAGGGCGGTGGCCATCCACCACCTGGACACGCCGTGGCGACCGTCCGACCTCGCCCAGCGCGACGGTCGGGCGGTGAGAAAGGGCAACGAGATAGCGAAGCTGTATGCCGACAACAAGGTGGATGTCATCATCTACGCGGTGGAAAAATCGCTGGACTCGTACAAGTTCAACCTGCTGCACTGCAAGCAGACGTTCATCAGTCAGCTGAAGAGCGGCGCGATGGGCGCGAGAACCATAGACGAGGGAGCGATGGACGAGAAATCGGGCATGAATTTTTCGGAATACATGGCGATACTGTCGGGAAACACCGACCTGCTGGACAAGGCGAAGCTGGAGAAGAAGATTGCCTCGCTGGAGGGTGAACGCAAGTCCTTCAGCAAGGGCAAGCGTGAGTCGGAGCTGAAACTGGAGGAAAAGACGCTGGCATTAAGGAACAACCAAGCCGCCGTAGCCGCCATGACGGAGGACTGGGAGAAGTTCACGGCTGCCGCCCGGACAGACCAGGAAGGCAACCGGCTGAACCTGCTCAGGATTGACGGGCTGGATTCGGCAGACGAAAAGACAATCGGCAAGCACCTGCAGGAGATAGCCAGGAATGCCACGACCGGCGGACAGTACAAGCGTGTGGGCGAACTGTACGGCTTCCCCATCGAGGTGGTCAGCGAAAGGACACTCAAAGACGGGCTGGAGTTCTGCGACAACCGATTTGTGGTGGCGGGCAACTACAGGTACAGCTACAACAACGGGCATCTGGCAATGGCTGACACACACGCTGCCGCCATGAACTTCCTGAACGCATTGGAGAGGATACCGGGTATCATCGACCAGTACAGGAAGAAGAACGAGGTGCTGGAGCGGGAAATCCCGCAGTTGCAGGAGATAGCCGGCAAGACATGGAAGAAGGAGGACGAGCTGAAACAACTGAAGTCCGAACTCGCCGCACTGGACCGCAAGATACAGCTGGAGCTGGCTCCGCCGACGCCGGAAAGCACGGAAGAGAACCGGCAAGGCAGCGAGAAGAAGCAGACGGAACAGCAGACGGGAAGCCCGCACGCGGACTTCGTGCGCAGCCATCTGGTTATCGGAAGACCGGGGCTGACGGAACCGAAGGGCATGAAGCTGTAGTTCCGCATTGTCCGGTAATGACCACGGGCGACTGCCTTTGCATGAAGCGAGGCGGCCGCCCGTACTTTTTTCAATGAAGAAATGTATTACAAGACATCCGTGTTATTTTATGACAGTAAAAAAACACTGGCATACAAATGTTTGAAAAGAGAAAATCCGTATCTTCGTAACTGAAACAAAAATGGATGCGTATGTTTACAAACAGGGAAGAAGTATTGGAAAAGGCCTTGCAGGTATTCGCCAAAATGAATTATGAGAAAGCAACCCAGATGGAAATAGCCAAAGCCTGCGGCCTGTCAAAAGCCGGACTGGTGTATTATTTCCCGTTCAAACAGGATTTGTTCGTGGCAGTTGTGGACAAATATGTATTCCATACCCAGCAGTTGGAAAACA
The DNA here is from genome assembly GCF_037892625.1 of Phocaeicola sp. ICN-14070. Lineage (NCBI taxonomy): Bacteria > Pseudomonadati > Bacteroidota > Bacteroidia > Bacteroidales > Bacteroidaceae > Phocaeicola > Phocaeicola sp. ICN-14070. The sequence goes on from NZ_JBBKBF010000050.1 coordinate 14,627, forward strand.
AGTTCCAATTTACAGCAGGTTCGTTCCCGGAGTTTATCGACCAGTATATAGCCGGAGTGGAAAGAACCATGAACAACCTCGGACGTCTGCTTGATAACAGTAATCCATACGGGTGCAGCTTCAATTTTTACTATTACCATCTGCTGATGCAGGTACGGTTATACTATCCCAATGCAGAAAAGAAAATAGCTGACATATTCAAGCAGAACTACCAGTTATGGGAATCCGCCATCCAAAGGGCAAAAGAGAATGGGGAAATCCGGCAGGACGTGGATGTGGAAGAAGCCGCTTCGATGTTCTGGCAAGTATTTTTCGGTATCTCCTTTGAACATTCTTTCTTTCAAGGATTGAATATCAAGCAACTGGCAAAAAAACTACATTTCATCTACTCGCTGATTAAAGCCTGAAACCGGGTTTTCAACCAGAACGGTTTCTATATATCCTACAAGTGCAGAGTTTTAACACAATAAAACCAACCAATCAGTTGGTTTTTACATTCCTTTTATTTATATTTGCAGCAATGAGTTTACTTTCAGCAATATGGACAATGTTCAGCGACAGAGAGAAAACATCGTTCTGTACAAAGATAAGAAGGACGGTGCGGACTACATACGGATAGAGTATGCAGGCAATGGAGACATATCTCAGCTGCTCGTCCTGGACGCCGATGTGGAAATGGCAGATAATGGTTCAGCCTACATACCGGCAGCCATTTTCAGGCTATCGGATTTCTACGACCGCTACTCCCCGCACGCCTATATTGACTACAGCAGGGTTTATGTAAGGCATCCCAAACCCAAAAGGGAATACACACTGCCGGAAGGCTATCTTGAACTACTGGAGCGGAAACGGTACAGCCCATCGACCATAAAAACCTATCGTGCCTATTTCAGCGACTTTATGGAATACCATAAAGGCCGCAACATCGACCGCCTGAAAGTGGCTGACATCAACAAATATATCCTCTATCTTGTAAACGAAAAGAAAATATCGGTATCGCAGCAGAACATGCGCATCAACGCCATCAAGTTCTACTACGAGCAGGTAAAGGGCGGACAGCGCCAATACTATGGCGGCATTACCCGCGCGAAGGAATACAAGTCACTGCCCGAAGTGCTGAGCCGTAATGAGGTGGCCCGTATCCTCGCGTGCCTGTCGAACCGGAAGCACCGCTGCATGATTTCATTGATATACTCAGCCGGACTACGGCGGAGCGAGCTGTTGAACCTCACCCCCAAGGACATCATAAGCGAAAGGATGCTTGTGCGTATCATGGGCAAAGGACGGAAATGCCGGTATTCGCTGCTATCGGAAAAGTTGCTGAAGGAACTGAGGGAATATTTCAAGGAGTACCGTCCGCAGAAATGGCTGTTCGAGGGAGAGACACCCGGAGAACAGTATTCCGCAAGTGCGCTGGTAAAGGTACTGAAAGAAGCTGCCAGCCGTGCCGGAATCAAGCACCGGGTACATGTACACATGCTGCGCCATTCGTTTGCGACCCACCTGCTGGAGCAAGGAACAGACCTGAGGACCATACAGGAACTGCTGGGTCATAATGACATCAAGACCACATCTATTTATCTTCATGTGACGAGTACACACAAATCGAGCATACCTAATCCGCTTGATTCTCTGGATGATTCGTAGGGTGCATTATCATATTATAAAGGAGAATACAAATTATATCGTATCTACAAATTACCATATATGATAAAAATGACAAGACATATCAAAAGCATGACTATCAGAAGCGGATTGATTACCCTCCTGTTGTTGTCGGTATTGTTGCCAACAGTCAGGGCCAATGTCTCGGCTACGGCAGATTCTGTGTATTTTCACATAAAGTTGGACACGCTGGGAATTCTTCGCACCGGACAGGAGGTGAAATTGACGTATGCACTGGTCAATTCCCAATTCGATTCGGTTGCAGCTCCTGAGTTTGACAGTAGCATAGAAGTGCTACGTGGTCCGGAGCCTCATAAAAGCAGCAGTTATGCCATCATAAACGGTGTGGAAAGCAAGACAAATGAAACCGGATTCTGTTATTTTGTACGGTTCAAGGAAAGCGGTGAGTTTCAACTGCCACCGGCATCCGTAAAAGTAGGAAATCAGGCGTATACTACCCCGGAATGCCGTGTAACCGTACATCCTCCCGAAGCAGATTTAAGTAAATTGCAATGCCATCTGCGTGTGGCTCAACTGAAAAAGGATTTTGTAAAATATTGTGCCACGTTGACTTGCAATGCCCGTCCCGACCAGAATCCGCCCCTGTTGACCATTAACGGAGAGACAGTCCGTCCGACAAGTAACTCCTATTCGGGTTCCGATGGCAAGGAGGAATATGTTTACAAATATTATTTTTCCAGCAATGGTTATAACGTAGCCTGTAAGGAACTGACCTTTGGCGGAATTCCTTATTCTGTAGAGCCGCGAGTGAGCAAAATAGACAATGATGTTTTCAACCTTATTGTCTTTGGGGTTGTATGTGCATTGTTCGAGTTGATATGGTGGCTTGTCTATCGCTACCGCTACCGGGAGGAGAAAGATGCCGCCCTTGCCGACTTTGTGTTAAAAAGGAAAACCTTGCCTCTTATTATTGACTGGGCATACACCCATTATGGGGCATCGCACATGCTGATGTTGGTTTCTGTGATATCTCTGAGTGTTATGGGTATAATGTTCTATACAAACGGGCAGTTCGTGTCTGCTTTTCTCTGGTTTGGCGGTGTATTACTGCTGCTTGCCTATGTGCTATACCGAAGTCAGAGGCGCAAGTTGGATTTCAGTAGCATACCTACCACACTGGATAAGCAGTCGATTTATGACAAGATATATAATCTATCAGTGACTTATGATTGGGACGTTGACCACTACGGAGAAGACTGCATCGTGGCACATACCAACCCGGCGCTTTGGCATCTGACATGGGGCGAGCAGATATTCATTGTGTTCGACCAAGGTCAAGTGTGGGTTAACAGCGTAAACGACCTGAACAAACGCACTTCGATATGCTCATTTGGACACAACAAACGGAATATTCGAAGAATCAGAGAGGCATTGACACAGGGTGCAGCTATTAGAGATTAGGAAATACACCTGGCAGGTGTTGTTTAGCGAAATATACAGCACCTGACGGGTAATCTTATAAATACATTAACATCAATATAGTACAGAACAACATCAAATTATATTATGGTATGTAAATTCATACATTGGATAAAGGAGGACGGTTGGATAATAGTCGGCATCTTTCTTACTGTGAATATTATTTATATCTACTTCACAGACAAGTATTATTACTATAATGCGGAAAACGTGCGCTATACCATTGCAAAATATAAGCAAACCGGTTTCATTAGAAGCAGAACAGTGTATGGCTTCTCGTATGAAGTGTACGGAAAAACTTATAATACGAATACAGAACAAACCCTAAGTAATTATAATCTGGAAGAAGATAGATTACTGATTAAATATTCAGCAAAACAATATGGTACTGGCGAAGTAGTAAAAGTAGTCGTTCCCAAATGGGTGTTATCCCCACCCAAAGACGGATGGAAACAGTTTCCTCCCGACATAAACTGGAAGGGTGCGGAACTTGATACTGCTTATATGAAAAGTATGAATTTGGAGATACCATAATTTGATGAGAATAAAAATAGAATGTTAACAAGGTCGAGCCAACAGCTGAACGCTGTTACTCACCAAACCATTACCAATAATATAGAACAGATATGGAAACAGAACTAAAAGAAACTATACAGAATTTATTGCTTCAATTCATGCAGAATATGCACGAGTGGGAAGTAATGTGTAATGATATTGCAAAGCAGAGTAAACTTTCATTTGAAGAACAGTTTAACAAGCAAAAAGAATTGGTATCAAAAATCTTTTTGACTTACTGCACTTCTCGTGAACGCAAGTATGGCAGACCTACTACTATATCTTATGGCAATGAAGGGTCGTATGAATATGATGTTAATGAAGAGAAAATTACCGATATTGTAGAAGAAGGGAAAAATAGAATTGCTGTTCACACATATAGGGAAGTGCCTTTACGACAAAAGAAGCAATATATATTCTTGTATTCAAAAGGCAAATGGCTTTTAGACTCTAAGAAAAGATATTCTGTATTGAAGCAAAAATGGTTATCTGATTCCCTCTAAATAATAATTGGTAACAAGCCAAGTTAGCTGCTGAACGCAGCTCCTTGTCAAACCATTAACGATAATAATTATGAATACAGAAGAGCTTTATATTTGGCGATATGGGATAGATAAACTTCCTAAAGGATTATTGGAGTATGGTAAATCTGATGTCTGTGATACCTACGATGAGAGTAAAAGGCAGAAGTTTCAAAATCACGGACGATGGATGTGGAAAGACAAGAATGGTTGGGAAGAAAATTTACCACCAGTCTTATACCTCGTATGCAACAAAAAACCGGGAATCTTGCAATTTGATTTTCTTGAAAAATACAGCATAAAACTTAAAATTGTATCGGAAGAGTTTTTGTCTTTACTTCAAGAAAATGGATTCATTGATAAATATGATATTGCAACTGTCAAGGTAGTAAACAAGAAAAACGAATCTCTAACGGATAAAAAATACTACGCTTTACGTATAAACCATTTTGACAATGATTCTTTCCATTACGGGAAAGGTATAACATTTCATCGAAATGATATAGAGAAAAAAATAGGAATTAGTTTTACAGTATATCCTGATATGAAACTGAAAGACAATTCAATCAAACAGAATTTCTTCGTTTTAGATAGCGTAGAATATGGAAATGGAATAATATTCCGAGAGAGAATTTTGGATAAGGTATTAAATCTGTATAAACCTGAAATTTACAAATTATCAGACTACTCCAAACTATATATAGATAAACGCTTTTATCCATATGGGAATGAATTTATGATTGTGAAATAAAATCGTTAACAAGGTCGAGATAACAGCTAAACGCTGTTGCTCACCAAACCATTACTAACAATAGTACGATGAATAAAACTGTCCAATCCATAGTATCATTGACTGCTTTCAGTGCTTTATTGATAGTCATAACATTATTTTGTGGTGGCTTAGGTTTTGGTCGTCTGTTCAGGATATATGGCATTATGGAGTATTGTTTTTTAGGTTTACTTATTATTACAGATGTAACTGTAATCTACAAGGTCTATAAACTATACGCAATGCACCCAAAAGTGATAATGTTATTGCTGGGCCTGGAATGTTGCTCTGTCATTTTGTGGCTTGCCTTTATCTGTATAGACCAAAGTCTATTAGATTGGCAAATTACAAACTTCATATTGCAAGCTGTCAACTTAGACGGCTTCACGGGAGATGAAGGAGGATTGAATATGCTCGCAGTTTTATGCGGCATTATTTATCCTCTTTTGGGAATTGGGTGTTTATTCACCGGATTGAGATTTATAAATAAGTTAGTAACAACGAAAGATAGCATCTAACGATGCTCCTTTCTAACCATTATAAACAATAAAGCCAATGGATATAAAGAATGATATATATATCATGAAAATGAATGACAAACTGTATCAACGGTTAATACAGTCGGAACATATCATTCATGCCAAAGTTGAAAGTGTTTTAGGGCAAATCTCTTCATGGAAGTATGCAACCCATGAATTGTATGTTCCTGCTCCCTACCAAAATGAGTTAGCGGGTTTACCAAGCGGAAGAATACGAAAAAATGTTGAAGAAAAAGACCGTCTAAAAATAGCCGGTCTGTATTCTTTTGGCTTTGATGCAGAAGGAAAAATACTTTGTTCGCAAGAAGCTCCTGAGAATATAGAAAATGGCATCATAACTGATATATATGAGTATGATGATGCCTTTTCATATCATGTATTTCATGTAAGATATATACCCAATCAATATACAATCATAATCTCAATAAGCTATTTTTATTCATACCATGAAATGAGTATCTTTCAGGGTATAAATGCGTATAAAGATTGGTCTGTGTATTTGTATGAATACGATAAAGGAAGAATTAGCAAAGTACATAGTTATGCTTCTTGCTGGGGAGACAGGGAGGCAGAAGAATATAATTTTGTCTATGATAACAACATTTTATGTGCAATAGTTGGAGAGAAAAGACTAAAGAATGGAGAATTAGATATCCATTGGAAAAACAAAAAAGTTTATAACAAGGAAGGCTAACCTCTAAACGAGGTTCCTTTCCAAATCATTATCAACCATAAAGTAAATAAATAAGTGTATGTACGAGATTTTTTTAGAAAAGAACTTCAATAGTATCAGGCAAACAGTTGATGATGCCTTTATTTCTCAATACGCTGATTTGTCTTATCCGGAACTGACTACTCTATGGCAAGAAGTTGGACTAGGCAGCTATTGTAATGGAATGCTTAAAATCATTAATCCATCAGATTACCAAGATGTACTAAACTCTTGCTATATTATGGACTATGACCAATCGTTTCTGCCATTCATGTGTACGGCTTTCGGTGATGTCTTTGCCTATGTAAAAAATTCAAGATTGAAAAATTACATTGTTTATTTGAATGTAAGATACGGAACATATTTAATTCTTCCGGATAATCTCGTATTATTGTTGAGTAAAATAATCTTTAACAAAAGCATCTTGAAAGGTTGGTTTGATTTAGAAAATTATCCTGTAATTCAAGAAGTAATGGGAACTCCGGGCTATGACGAGTGTTTCGGATATTCTCCACTGCTGGCATTGGGCGGAAGTGAAAGTATTGAAAATGTCAAGATTGTCAAGACACTTCCTTATATAGATATAAGTACACAAACAATCGGCAGATTCAAAGATTCAGATAAATTTTGAGTTTGAAAAAAGTTGATAACAACGCAGGATAACGGCAAGCCGTTCCCTGCTGAACCATTAACATCAAAAACAGTGTACCATAATGGAAACAAGAGATAAACTTTTTACCGAAGAACAGTATATAAAGCAATTGGCTAAGTATACTACCAGAATAGAAAAACTTAATAGTATGATAGAACAATCAGAAAAAGATGGTGATGAGATTAGCCCTGATTTGTATGGACGTTTATTTGATTGTAGAGTTTATACTATCGTAACTATGTATTCTATGGGGGAGAATTTAGAATCTATAAAATCCAATTATATTTTAACAATCAATGTTTTAGAAAAATGCTGGACTCCGTATGGCTATTATGTTCAGATGTTATGGTTGCTTTCAATAGGAATCATGTTGGAGTATGATAATAATGTTATTGATAAACTCCGCGTACTTATAGACATGAAAGAAGTTAAAGACCGTGTTTATGATGTATTGCTGAATTACCGTTTCCCGGAACGGAAGGAAATGGCGGATTGTGTGTTTGATGCTGTGCCTTATCGGGCAATCTTGGAAGTGTCGGATTTGGCTAAAACAAACAAGCTTCAAGCGACGAAGCGATTGGAAAAGTATCTAAAAAGGGAATGGTATCGAGGACATTCCGATTGTGCTTGGCATGACGACCACAAATATGGTATAATACATGATGGATATTGGAGTTTTGAGAGCGGTGCATTGGTCAAGGTTTTGGGGCTGGATGATAGCAGCCTGAAAGGGTTGCCATATTATCCATACGATATGGTACACTGGAACGGCAACATAAAATAAAGATAAGTATGAGTTACTCTGTTTGTGCATATTTGACAGAAGCCGATAAGGTAAAGTCTGTTTATGGAGCTCGTGATAATCTGCTGCTTAACCAATTAAAGGCAGCACTGAAGCCGGGACTTGACAGTTTGAACGATTATTTCAGCGATAGTCTGAACACGGATATGGATGCTTATGCTGTATTGGCTGATATTGTGAACGGAGAAGTCCGTTATCCCGAAATCGCTTCCATGTACGGGTATGTATATGAAAAGATTTGCAATCATTTCGGAACGCAAATCTATTGTGCGGAAAACCTTTGGCAACTGGATAGCCAAAGCACATTCATACCTATTCCATTGAGTGATGATTTTCCCTATATCATTAGCATACCTGTTTCTGAATTGGAGAGCAAGAGGATGGAATACAATTCGCTGGAAGAAGGCAATGGTATCGGCGATTACGACTATGAGCAGGAAATGGACGATTTGAACTTCATTTTCGATGAAGCCGTTGAAGCACAAAAGGACCTTGTGATTATGGTGTATTAATATGGTACACTGGAATGGAAATTAAATATGATGTTAACGAAGCAGGATAACGGACAAGCCGTTCCCTGCTTAACCATTAATAATAAAGATAATTAAAGTATGGATGATATTACAAAAAAAACGATTGAAAAACTTGTCCTAAACTTTATTTCAGAAATGAATGATTGGGAGAAGTATTGTAACGAGTTAGACCAAAATAGTCAGTTGGCATGGGACGAAGCAGATCGTATGATGGAACAAAGGGTAGCTTCTATAATAAACAAATACTGCACAGATAAGGAACGCAAAATGAGTCGTCCGAATGCTATATCATGGGGAGTTGAAGGAAGTTATGTCTATGATCCGAATAAGGAAAAAATAATAGATATGCAAAAAAGCAGGAAAAATAGATTTTTTGTGACAACACGAACTGACAACAAATACCTGCAGTATATTGTCGTCAAAAAAAATAATAAGTATTTGATAGATAGTAAAAAAAGAAGATTCTTAAACGAAGATAAATGGTACGTGGATTATTTATAAGTCTAACAACCAACTTTAATGTTTACTTTAATAAACTCTATTATTAACGAGGTCGAGATAACAGCTTAACGCTGTTGCTCACCAAACCATTAACATCATAGTAAAATCAATATAATAATAGAAAAATGAGCGATCTACTAATTGAGAAATCATTATTAAATATCTCAAATGATAATATAGTTTCATTGGAAAATCTTGTTGGATATAGTATCCCGAAAGATTTTGTGAACTTCTATCTTCTCTCTAATGGCGGAATAGCTAACAATCCATATTTCTATATTGAAGATGAAGATAATTATGTGGAAATAAGTTTATTTCTTCCAATTTATTACACAGATGAAAAGTTAGGAGGAATTAATATTGAAACGAGCTATAGACATTTAATTCAATCAGGTTTTCCCAATAAGTTTTTACCATTCGGAATTGATTGGGGTGGAAATTTCTTTGCACTTGATTTAGAAACTGGAAAAATTGTATTGCTATTGATGGATTTGGGGCCCTTTACTGATAATTGTGTAAAGTATATTGCTTCATGTTTTTCTGATTATATTAATAATTTGGTAAAATCAGGAGATGAAGATAATTAAATCCTCAAAGTAAAGATGTTAACAAGGTCGAGCCAACAGCTAAACGCTGTTGCTCACCAAACCATTAACAAAAACAGAAAGTCTATGAACAAAGAATACTATGTATCAGAAGTAGAGGACAAAAGTTCTGTTGAGTATAGTAAAAAGAGTAGTGCTTAAACACCGTGTAAACAGTATTAAATTATGATTGGTATGAGTTGTATGTTCAATCTTTCTGAACCTTTAGTTATTCCACGGAAGAAGATCAGTACATTTGTGGAAACCGGGTTGTGTATCGCTTATTTATGGATCTGTTGGGACATGTTGTCCGAAAGACTGGTTTACTGGATTCCTGTAGGCCTTTTTCTTTATTTATTGGTGAAGGGTATCCGACATTGGCACTGTGTCATCCAAATCAGTGAACAGGGTATCACTACTCCCAAAGGAAAGGTGCTGCTTTGGAATAAAATCTTGTATTGCCAGTATGTGGTAGTATATGGTAGATATTCACATGTAGAACTGTTTCTCCGTACTAGCCAGAACTACAACGAGACAATCCATTTGAATGATTATCTCTGTAACTATCGGGAGTTGAGGGCTGCCATTGCATTTTACTCCAGAGGGAAGGTGGAATTGGAAAGTAAAGAAAAATTTTAATACGAAATTGCATTACAGGAATCATATTTTCAATTCTGGGTAATTGACAGTGTTTTGTTCATAGACCTAACCCATATTAGAATGGGGGATAATATTTTGCCAACAAAACAGAAACAACAGTTAAACGCTGTTTTTCACAAAACCATTATAAACAATAAAACGAATTTTTATGGAAGATTCTAATATCCTAAAGAGACTTGACAATGATAAGCTAATAGATGTTGTGAAAAATTATAAGCGATACGGTTATGATGCTGAAATTCGCGATTATGCTATTAAGCTATTGGAAGAAAGAGGCTGGAGTATAGAAGATTTGAAGACATTTGGTTACTGGGAAAATTCCAATTACGAAGAAGCATTGATGCAATACAAAGCTTACTGTAGAAATTCACTGATAGCTGTCTGTGTCTTGATATTAAGTCTTTGTATGCTGGCACCTATCTATCTTGTATTTGTATTTATGACCTATCGGAATGTATGTAAGTTTTATCAGACATTAGGGAGAAAGGAAGAAGCCGTATTCTCCTTTGACTTGTGTTGGCATGTTTTGTTGTTCTTCTACCTAAAAGAGAAAATGAAAGAGGAGCTGAAAGGAATAAGATAAGTTTATAATAAGTCGAGAGACAACTTAATATAAACCATTATAATCTTCAAATTATGCGATTAAGCAGTAGGAAAATAATACTTTATACAGGAACAACCGTTCTGCTGATTATGATAATTGCCACTCGCTGTCTTGATTTTTTCTTCTTTTTTAATGAGGATAATAGAAGATATACAATAGGTACGTTTTCTGACATAGGATATTATCGTGGTTCAATCTGCAAATTTAATTACAAAGTGGGTGATTCAATTTATATTGTTGATACAAGGTTTGGACTACATGATAAAGATTTGAAAAATCTAAGATTGGTTGTCAAATATTCAAATAAATGGGTTGAACATTCAGAGCTACTTTTAGAGGTTGTTCCTAAATGGGTGCTTGCACCACCCAAAGGCGGATGGGAACAGTTCCCTCCTGACATAAACTGGAAAGGAGCTGAATTAGATACTGCATATATGAAGAAGATGAATTTGGAAATACCATAATTTGATGAGAATAAAAATAGAATGTTAACAAGGTCGAGATAACAGCTAAACGCTGTTGCTCACCAAACCATTATCAACAAGAACTAAAATTCAATCATGAAAGCGAAACTGAAAATAATAAAAGATTGGGAGTTTGACGGAATAACGTTGTCTGGCACTTCTTTCAAATATAGTCCCCTTGGCGGCAAAGGAATGATAGCTCGTAGCGAAGATGAAATTGTATTCTCTGTTTATCATTCACAGCAAAAGTTAAACGGAGTGCTATGGATAAAAGGGGATATTTCCCGATTTATCCCCAGTCCTGAATCCCAAGAAGTGCAAGACATTTGGCAAGACCCCGTACTTTTATCTTACAACAACGGAATATTATTTCTTTGTGGAGCCAATAAAACTCTTTGGTGGTTATCTGAAATAAATGGCGATTGGACTTCTATTTCTATGGATAACTGGTGTGCTGGAGGCATACCTATGCCAATTGCTGTTACCGGAGAACATGATGTATTTCCCATTGTTTGTAGAGTAGATCGGGTTTTGGAATCAACAAACAGTTTCACAACTTTGACTGTGGATTTTGATACAACGACTGCTCATTGGTCAGATATAGGTTCTTGTGTATATAGCAAAGCAGGAACTCGTCAAGCGCATCTTGATTCGGTAAGAAAAGCGAATGGAGATTTCTCTAAAGCAACTTTCAATTACAGCTATCCCTTAATAGGTTCTATTCAAGAGCAGGCCGGACATTTATATGCTTTTCTGGAAAGCAGCACAATTAATCCGGCAGGTTTGACGGGAATGGGCTATTATTGGTACACGGAGTTAGAGTTTTACGGCCTGTTCAAAAAGAAGTTGTGGGGCAAAGACAATTTAAGTCGTTTGCCCGGAAAACATGGGATGCGAGGTAAATTCTCAGGGGATAGAACTTGGCTTATTTTATCTTCCATTTTCAAAACAGATGAATGGAAAGGTAAGCAAAAACTATTGAGTCTTTCTGACTGCACCTTAGTTGACCTTGTTATGCCTCGTGGATATAGTGCTTTCCGAGTGTTAGATGTTTGGAATGACCGAGCATTTATCTGTAATGAAGATACTAAGCTGGCTCTTTGTGAAATAATATGGGAATAACTTATTATAAATGTTGTAACGAGCCAAGTTAGCTGCTGAACGCAGCTCCTTGTCAAACCATTAGCATTAATGTTCGACTTAAAAAAGTAAATATGAAGATAATAAATTGGACATTACTTTTTCTTGCAGCGTTTTTTTGTTGCTTTGATAGCGTGAAAGCAAATCCATTGCGGCAAGATACGATACGGGATGTACCCTATCAACTTTATCCGTTGGGGGTTGCCTGCCGTGACAATGATATGGCAACCATAAAACGGTTGCTGGCAGGAAAAGATGAACCTATGGCAATGGGTAACAATTTTTATGAGTTTGACATATTCTATACGGCGATTTACTTTGATAAAGAGGATGTACTGAAATATGCCCTTACCAGGTATAAGGACATTAATAACAGATTATATAGTGACGAATACGGGCTGACGCTCCTGACATACGCTTGTAAATTGTCTAATGTGAAGTTAGCCCGTATATTGCTGGAGCATGGCATTGACGTAAACGGTTACCAAAGTCCATACGATACATATAAAGTATATCCGATTATGGAAGCCATTGCCAATAATAACATTGAACTGGTTAAATTGCTTTTAGAATATCATGCAGATCTTAATATAAAAGATAGTAACGGCAACACCCCTCTTGCTTTAGCAAAGGAAATAGGTGCAAAAGAAGTAGAAGATTTGCTTTTGCAATGGAAGGAACAACAAAAAAATAATGCTAACAACGCAGGATAACGGACAAGCAGTTCCCTGCTGAACCATTATGAACAGTAGCAATATATGATACATAGAATATTAGGATATTTATGGTATAAGATAGAATACTTAATCCGACATTCAGATTCTTGGCATGTCCCAGATGTGTTAAGTATTGTAATTATGTTTTACGGAGTAGATATAGCTTTGATATATTGGGCAGCTACAAGTGTTAATCCGGGACCACTTTTTCTGCTTGCCTTTCCTCTTGTATGGATTATTCTGTATATTTATTATCATTATAAACGACGGTATTTGAAAATTCGAGAGGACGAATCGTATAAGAAATATTCCAATATATGGGCTATTCTATTTTTAATATTACCGTTTATTATTCTAATTGTATTGCTGTTTATGGCAGATGAATTTTATATGTCATATTAATCTTTTATAATAAAATAAGTTCATAACAAGGTTGAGATAACAGCTAACGCTGTTTCTCACCAAACCATTAATATTAAATGAGAAAAAACGATGAATTGGTATAAGTATTGGTATTATACAATGTTTTTTGTTTATGATTCAATATGTAAGAGTTCAAATCTGAATAAAGAGTCTGCAGTTGGATTATTTAGTGTGACTGTATATATGGTTATTGCAATAATAAATAGTGTTTTATATTCTATTTTTGATTGTAATATAACAAAAGGCTTGTGTCATATCTATTCCCATTTATTATTATCATTAGTTATTTATTGTTTGAATGGCTTCCTTTTTTGGTCAGAAAAAAAGGCTAGATCTGAAAGAAGCATTTATAGAGAGATAAGTAAACAGCAAAAAAACTTATTATTCATAATACTGACAATAGTTGTTTTTGCGACATATTTTTATGTGTTATTCAATCATACAGAATATTTCATATTAATATATTAGATATAAGGGTGATTTTAGAATATATTGAAAATGAAAAAAAGAAAAGAAACGATAAGTAATACCGGACGGAGTAATTGGGGTACGAGATGATAAGAAATACAGATACTATTTCTTTGATTACTTGTATTATAGGCTATATTTAATTTATAAAAAACATAATGAGACGCCACGTTTCAGTGCCTGTATTTTACTGACTATGAATTTTCTTGTAATACTTCTCTTTTTCAGTATAATTTTCAACTGCGTACTGACAGATCACTGGTTTTCATTGAAAAACTTCACTGTCTCTCAAGGGCAGTATATAAGTCTTGGATTAGGGGGAATGTGCTTTATCATGTTGTTTTTACGATATACCCGTAAAAAGACTGCTGCCATTCTTGTGAAGTACAAAAACAACAAGTGGAACAAGATACTCCCAACATGGATAATATGTATTTCTCCTCTACTATTGCTCTTGTTTGGAGTTGGAATAGGGAAATTGATTTTTAACTGACAAGATAGATGTAGAGATAATAGTCCGCTAACATGGTAAAACTAACAGCAGAACACTGTTGCTCACCAACTTATTACTAACAAAAATAAATCAAGATTTTAGAACAACAGCTTATGAAAAAGATTATTGATTACCTGTTTTACAGGTATTATCTGATTTCCATCAAGAATGAGGAATTTCCTCGTTTTGGGGCAACATGTGTATTGGCTGAAGTTGTTACAATGGTTTATTTGTTTGCTGCGCTAATATTGTCGTTTCTTTTAACTGGAGATTTCTTTTTACCCAGTACATCCGGAAGAACAAGAATTATAATAGGGATAATCGGCTGTTTTCTGCCCTGGCCTATCATCTATCTACATTACAACAAAAAAAGAATAAACGTTTTAGTGGAAAAATATCAAAACAACAGATACAATACCAAATATACAGACAAGGCAGTATTAAGCCTCCGCTATATAGTACCAACAGTAGGACTTATTCTGATGCTGATCCTTTATCAGTTCAGATAAATTACAACATATCTTATATAAAAAGTTGATGGAATGAAAGATTTAATGGAGAAATACTATAATGTGATTTATTATTGTGCATATAAAATATTATTCTATTTTTCGTACAGACTTATTAATCCATTTTATTGGTTGGGATTAAAAAAATGGAATAATAATTATATAAACCGTTGTATATTGATTGATAAAAAGTTATTGCCTGATACATCTGGAAAAGGTACTGATTCATGGATTTCAGTCATGGCTATTACTTCTGTGTATCGAATTAGCCTTTGGATAATTGCCGTTGTATGTATTATCGGTATTCAGTTTTCAAGAATAAGAACTTTATTAATAACTGTATTAGAATCGGATTTTCTTTTTTTACTACTATGGGTAGTTCTCGGGGTATTAGCATATCGTATCAATAATCATCTCTTGTTCAAGAAGGACAAATACAGAAAGTATTTCAAGCGATTTGATAAAGAGAAAAAATATGTACAATATTATAGTATCTATTTGATTTCCATAATCATACAATTTACAACTTTCTATATTTTACTCAAAAGCTTATAATAGAATAACTGCTCATCAAATAAAGCCAATATATTGATATTCAGTCTTGCCCATAAGACAATATGATATATGAGTTCCGAATAGAAACCGTGCATTGATTTTTGTCAGGATTTGGAACAATAGTCCAGCGGCTCCACGCTACTTTTGCCGGAAAAC